>JARCRS010000001.1 GCA_029850555.1 archaeon
GATGCCTGCTCCTGGTATGAATATTGCCGCTCCGATCAGGGCAACTGCGATGATTCCCGCAATTCCCGCTGACAAAGCGACGTTTCTTTTGGAACTCATTTTGTGAGTATTTCACTTCTCCGTTAGCGCAAGATTAGGAAAAAGCAAGTACTAGAACCAACATTTTTGAACAGCACGTTCAAGCCCCTCGGCCAGTGTTCAAGCTTTTGAACAAAGAAAATTCGTTCGAGAAATGATTGGAAGCATGGATACGGACTCGGGATCTATGTATCGGGTTTAGAGCATTCACGGATTTATTTTGAAATGCAAGTTCCTTATTATGCCTCACTTTTGCCTCATCTAAAACAAATGAAGTTATCGAGAGTTGGAGAATAAGATAGACTAGCTGAACATCTCTTGAGAAATCGCACTTCGTTATGATTTTGATTTCAAGGGATCATCAATCAAACTAATCCGTACTGAATTCCCTTAGTGGGTACTGCGGTCGATGATGTCTGGATCCAGTCGTATAAATTCGCTGAAGTAAGGATTCAGTTGATTCGGTTTCGATACCGTTTTTATCCTGACTAATTTGCCTACATCATGGCAAAGGCGAAATGAGAAGATAAACTAGCTTTCCTGAAAGACGGAAGCACAACATATGCTTGGATAGAACGAATAGAGCTTCTGTCTATCTATATCAAAGGTGAAAGTGTGCGCACCCTCCTCTACCTTTTCCTGGCTTATCTTCAAAAGCTGGTTTGTATCTATAACATCGATTACACCTGGTTCGCCGCAAGCACAATACAGTCGATTCATAGGAGGATTCAACCACAGGACATCTGGTGGCCCCGAAATAGCGATCTTTGAGATCTCTTTTCCGCTTTGCAAATCAACAACAACTAGCTCACTTGAGTCACAAGCAACAAATGCGCGCCCTTTCACTTCATCTAAAGCCATTCCATGTGGTCCTTTTGCCGACAATGGTATCGTCGAAATCTGCTCTCCGTTTGAAGCAGATAGAATCGCGACTTCGGCAGGATCTCTAACATTGACAAGAAAATGCTCGCTCTTTCGATGAAATGCTGCCCAACGAGGCCGCCCTTTGAGTTTAGTGGTTGCTATGATTTCGCCAGATGAAATTGCAATGAGTCTTGCGCTTGTATCTGAGACGTCCGCGACAAGAAGGTTCCTTCGTTTCCTGTCCCAAGCTAGTCCATTTGGTCTGGAACCTACCTTGTAGTCATTCTTCACTTCTAGAGAGTTTGCATCAATGACTAAGAGCCTTCCTGTCGATCTTGAAGCAGCAAAAACTAGATCCTCTTCTTGAGCACACAATACACCGCTTCCCTCCTGGCAGCCATTGATAGTCCTGAGATGCTGGTTTCGCTCTCCATCGATGACTTCTAGTGTTCCCGCCGAGGTATGAGCAACAAAAACTCTCCCGCTCCTCGTATGGACATCAGCGTGATCGAACTCGCTGGGTTTGTTTGGCGGGATTGCAATATTCAGTAAGTGTCTTAACAAATTCTCTCAACTCTGAATGCGGATCAGTACTTACCAAAAAGAAATCAAGATGAGCGTCTTTAAAAATTGTGAGTGACTCTCGGAATAATTCGCGCACAGTCCGAAGCGAACGTTTTCCCTTAATGCGTTTGATACAAGCATCAAAACTGTAATCCAATCTTTTGGATCATCGTGACAAAACCAGCAAATCGCGATGAAAAAAGCACAACTAAAATTTAGATATGGGTAGATGTGAGTTAATTCTGTGATCAGGAGCCAGAAATTCTCCTTGTGAGAGGTGCATTCTCCCTCTGCTCCTCTTTCGAACGTGGATTAAAAAATTACATCTGATTGGGTTAGATAGTAACAGCATTCAGTTTATTCTTGATCGTTGAAGCTTGTATCAAGAATCCTCATTTTACAAATGAACCTATTTTTTCAATTCTGATATCGTTGAAACTGCCGGACTCATTTAACAGATTGACGATTTCTTCATCTGGTCCTTTTATTGATGAAACAGTACGAGACAGTTTCTTGACCTGATCCTTTGCCACCCATTGTGCATAACCTATGATAACTAACGCGTTACTCTTCAATACTCTACGCAACTCCGATAAACTTCGGTCATAAGGCTCGCTCCACAAAAAGAAGTTGTTTAGAACTAGCGCACCATCAAATGTATCGTCAGGAAATGGGATAGAATCAGCTCTACCTTTCACAAGCTTCGCAGTTCCAAGTTGAATCTTCTTTTTGTTTCTATTTTCCGCTTGGCGAATCATTACCTCTGACGGATCTATGCCGGCTATTAGATCACTATTCGTGAAACGTTCAGCTAGCATCTTGATCCCAATTCCGGGACCAAATCCTATCTCGATAATTTTTGCGTTTCCCAGAAGGTTTTCTGCCATCTTGGACAGTGCTCGCTTGTAGAGCCAACGATTTGTCCAGACCATTATCCAGCCAATTAAAGAGCCAGCCTTCCCACGTGGAAGATAGAATTGCCCTGCCATGGATTAGTCATAAAGTATGAGATACAGGAGTAATTGAACATAAGTTATGATAATTGTCAAAATTGCTCCAGAAAGCACTTGGCTCAGAGTATATGCCTTCGAGTGCATTCTTATGCGCGTGGTAGTGTCCAACGTGGGATTTTCCCGCTACTCTATCCTACCAAGGAATTCACCGCCTAAGGTCATCGCCTTCGGCCAATATACCTGAAATGAAAGCGCGCTCCTAGGAATTATCATTTATTTGATGTGATTTATCACAGGCAAAACTCAACATGCCCAATTACAAATCAACGAACTGTACAATTGGCAATCACGAGGCCTGCACTTTCGCGACCAATTGCCGGTGTTATTGTCACAATCTAGAAAGACAAAAGGTCGAGCTAGAACATTACAAGACACTAGACTGCAAATGGGGAAAGCATAGCGAATGTCGTAACGATCAAGGGCGGTGTTCCTGTTCGTGTCATCACTAGGATACCCTCTTTCACTTCAGTACGACATCTCTGTACTCTAGAAAAATTTCTTTACGGCTTAATTTGCTTGGAATATCCCGCAAGGCTTTTTAGTTAGTGTGTGGGAATTATAATGGGTAAGGGAATTGAAGTGGGAAGCTGAACTAGATGAACGTGGTAGGATACTGATACCAAGCGACTTGAGAGAGGAGCTAAAGTTTAGGACTGATCAAAAGTTCAAAATTGAAACACATGGAGATAGAAAGATCGTAATCCAGCCTTTGCTTGAACCAGAAGAATTCATTGCTGAGATGAAAGGATGCGTTTCTGGTTCAAAGATCAAGGCAGAGAACCTAAAAGAAATCTGGGGTGTGAAACATCCTCACCATTGACACGAATATTTGGGCATATTATTTCGACAAAGACGCTCCAGAGCACAAGTACGTCGAAAAACCAGTAGACCGGGCTATTCGCTCCGATCAGATAATTATCAATACAGTTATTGTAATGGAGCTCTCGCATTTTCTAATTAAAAATCTCGGACCGGTTCAAGGCGGCGAAAAGATGGCTTCGTTTTTGAGTTTCCCGCTGATAATAGTTGACTTGGATTACAAACTGACTCTCGATTCTATCGAAGAATTGAAACGATATTCGCATCTAGGTATAGGTGGTAGGGACGCTACAATTCTTGCCTTTATGCGAAGACTTGCATCGAAGAAAATAATGACTCATGATGACGCTTTGAAAAAAATAGATTGGCTCGAAGTTGTAGATCCCATAAAGTGAGAGATAGCGCAAGCGTCTGATCTTTGTTGAACCAAAGAATAGAAATACATGCAGTACTGTCTATCAGGTTTAGCGCTCCAGTCTTAACATAACATTGTTAGCTCCAACACCGTGATCATCATCTTCGCAAAGTTCTCATTTTCTCATCTGTTATCCTTTAAGGTTCAAATAAATCTCGAACACGCAAAGCTGAACCAATTCAGATTTTCCCGAATCTACATTTAGCTAACTGATACGATTCCACAAGCAAGCATCACTATAAACATCGCCAAAACAGCCGCGATGGTCAACTATTCTGGGTTAGATGACAAAGATGGAAAGTCTCTTCTGAATCAGATAAATGCTGCGCTGAAACAATACCTATAGAAACACCCTGAGAAAGCATTCACAATTATGGTTTTTCGCAAGAGCAAGAGCTGAAATCTCGCCGGTTGTTCAATTCGGCGCACTTGGTTTACACGACAAAACGAGCACTTTCAGGCGACCCCGAAAGGATTTTACACTTGGTGATCTCATCTAATTATTAGAGATCTGATCTTTTCCCCATGAAACACAGACGTGAAACGAAGCTCGCCGCCAAAATTGACAAGGCTGATCTAATTCAAAAGGCTACAAAGGAAAAAGAGCCGAGGAAGCGAAAGGGATCTGGAGGACAATCTGAGGGCTTACGCCCGATAGGAGAAGATTTTAGTTCTCAGTACGAGGAGGCCGAAGATGAGCTCGAGAGAGTCGGCCGCGGCCCCAAATAAGTCAAGCAGGCATCTTAAACAGGTCTAGCAAGTATCAGATCAAGAAGAAGCCAGTTTTCCTTACTTTTTGAAGGTCAAAAAGAAGAATCTCGTAGTATATTTCACGATTCTTCTTTAGTCCTTTCTAATCCACCTGCTCCTAGATTGTTTAGGCGGCGCAAAAAGTGAATGATGAACCCTACTCTAATACTCCTGCATAGTGAAAGCAAGGTAGCAGTTTCAACCCTTTGTTTCGACACGATTTAGAGTATTTATGCCTCATATTTCTCATGTAAAACTCGTTCATTCTGCTGCCACGGCGATTCTTTCGTCTCCTCCGCCAGAGGCGCTTTAGCGGTCTCGTAGACATAGCGAAGCATATGTAATAGATGTTACTCGGTATATGCATTTGTAACAGCCATAGACGTATAAGCGACTGACCCGCTGTAGCACTTTGAGAAAATCAATGCAAACTCAAACACAACAAACAGGAGAACTACTAGGAGAAATTCGGGGCAAGACTGTATCGAGATCGATTAAGGATATTACACCCTTGGGCGTCACGCTTGAACTAAACAACGAGGGCAAGTTCGCCGGAGGAAAGTATGTTGCAAATCACATCGAAACTGTCAGTGTATTCCAAAACTTGGATGGCTCTTTGCAGTGGGAGACAAAGGGACTTGACACGACGACCGAAGGAGACACGGTTGTAATCAGTGCCAGAGGAACGGGAAAGGCAACGGGTCCAGCGACCATTTGGGGCGAAGGAGAAGCCGTTTACATGACTCAATCCCCTAGACTGGCTTGGCTCAACACGACAAAGGCGAGGCTTGAAGTAACCGCTAACAACCAAACCGGCGAATTCGAGATAAAGGTCTATTCTCGGTGAATTCAAAACGGGCTGATTTAAATCAGCCTCTGCGTTTTTTTCTGTTTAAGATGCCTTTGGAGAACTGGCTAGGTGGCTTTGCAAAGTGATAACGAACAAGCGTTCAGATTTCCTTTATACTTTGGAGGAAGACGAACAAAAGTGCATTGCCTCGATTCAGAGGACTGAACAAAAAATCAAAAGTAGGCATATAAAAACGCAAGGCTAATTCCCACTCGAGATCTTTCCCAAAAAAATTGTATGCAAAAAATCTGATTGCTCAATATGAGTAGGTACGAATCGCAGTATTTGATTAATGGGTCTTGACCGTATCCCTCTTTTCGAAAAGCTGAGATTATCGGGAAGAGCCGAACATTTTCGAGCAAAGAGCTTGCACACCAAATTTCAAAAGAGGTGTGACACTTCTCTTGCTAAGATTTCACTATTACAGTCCCAGTCATCCACGGGTGATAAGAGCAGTGGTAGCCGTATGTGCCAGCTGACGTGAAAGTGTAGCTCCAAGTCGCACCTGCCGCTATGTTCCCCGAGTTGAAGGCTCCAGTATCGCTAGTAACCGTGTGGGCTGCAATGTCATTGTTTGTCCAAGTGACCGTGTTATTCACTCCTATCACGACAACAATAGTCGGAGGGGAGAAATATACAGACGTAATATTGGCAGCAGAGCCGTACTCTATGCTCACCTGAGAGCCGGATGGTGTGGAACTCGAAGTTGTCGCCTGCGTTCCATTATACGCCGAATTTGGCAGAACTGTCAGATATCCAAACATCCCGACCTGAACATGATAGAAGCAGAAGTATTCGTAGATCCCAGCATATTTCGCGACGAAGGTACCTGTTCCCGTAACATTTCCAGGGGTTCCTCTGATGACGACGCCGGGCGAATTGTTAGTCGCATTGGTAGTGAAAACATTTCCAGTCAGATCATCAGTGAGGCCGGGTGTAGTCACATTTATCTGGAAATTGTATGGAGGACCTAACGTAAATGTGTGAGCGGAAGAATCGTTCACAATGAATGTTATGTGAACTGTGTCCCCTTGGGCGACAACGATGTTGTAGGGCGTGAACCTGTCCTGTAGAGCCTCAGGAGACTTTTCCCATGTCAGAGTGATGTAGACCGGCTTTGGTGGCTCGTTTACTGACAGGCTTCCCGTGTTAGAAGTAATAGGCGCGGCCTGCCGTGATGTCGTGTATGCAATGTCAAATATTGCAACTGCTCCTATCATCACAATCAATATCGTAAGAATTAGAAAGGTTGCCCCCACTCGGGAGAGTCCACGGGATTCTATTTTCATTTTTCGATCACATCGCGATACATTTGAAGTAGTTCAAGTTAATTCCTTGGTCTAGCAGCCAACTATAGTCATCAATATAGCTATAGGCTACCTAGCGGTCTCAAGTAAACCTATTGCATCCCCTTCCGGATCTCTTGTATTTACGTATAATCCAACAGGTATTTTGTTTGGTTTTATCACTATTTTAGCTCCGTTATCTTTCCTTTCTCATCTGTCAATCTTCCCAAGGTGAAATTTCATTGGGCAGCGAAGACCATTCAGGGCTATTGCAGGAGAGATTGGAAATACATTCAGGCTAACAGCGAGCTATAGACAATCTTCCGTGAAAATTATCTTCTTTTAACAACGTTTCAGGATATCATTTGAATTCAAAGAAGTGTTTAGACAAATCCACGTGCCGGCCTCTTACTTTGATTTTTTCACGCTTTAACTTCACGATTCTCTTTTTTACATCATCCGGATAACCTGACACTAGGCCATCTGATCTCACGACGCGATGGCATGGCACATTGGGATACGGGCAGACTCGCATGGCCCATCCTACTGCTCTAGATCCCCGAGGATTCCCTAGATATTTCGCAACTGAAGAGTAAGTAGTCAGTCTTCCTTTCGGTACTAGGCGA
>JARCRS010000002.1 GCA_029850555.1 archaeon
CAGATCAAATGAAGCAGAACAATGAACTTGCAAACATGGATATCGTTATGAGGCTCTACGAATTCGCGAACACAGCGGAGGTTCAGTACGCTTGGCTGACTATTCTTCACTCGAATTTGACTTCTGATCAAGAATGGCAAAGTCTTTCAACACAAGATCAAGTTTCATTTTACCAAATAGCTGCACTTTTTGAATCTCTGGGTGTTCTCCTTGAAAGAAATGTGGTAAAGCTTGATGTGATCGACGATATGTTTCAGGTCGAGCTAGCGTGGGAAAAACTCCGTCATTTTACTGATATGATGAGAAAAAGGTTCGGGGAAGAAGCGGCTTACGTGGGATTTGAAAATTTGTACAATAAGACAAAGGAAATGCATGCGCACCAAACGTAATTCTCATTTCAAAAAATATTAAAGCGAGCTATTCATGCTCTGCAAGGCGGGTCAAAAGTCAAACCGCTAGTATGGAAGAATCAAAGAGTGAAAAGATTGCCTGAGCAACAGAAAAATCCCGCTTCAAGATGGCGATGTGAAATCTGTGGTCTAGAGATTAAAGATGATGACAGCAACAGCTTTAGGCAACGAGTAATTTTCCATCGAAAAATGCATACTTGAGCATTAAAATATCTCATGTAATCCTAGCTTGAGATTTCTTGATGTGGCACCAATAAGATTATGAGACAGTCTCAAAAATCACGCTAGCTTCACCGCAAGCCGTATATGATGAATTTCAAGAATCGTTCCGATGATCTATCTTGGCCCGTCTATTGGCTTTCGTGGACATATTCGTCGATTCTCCCTATATGGACGATGTCGTTCACGCGCTTGCACAAGTACCCAACATGGAAGAACTTTACGAAGTCACCGGAGAATTTGATATCGTCTCTTTGGTTTCGGCTGCAGATATTGAAGAATTTAGAGACATTCTGAAAAACAGAATCATGAAGATAAAAGGCGTAAAGAGCACAGTTAGCTCTGTAGTACTTCATACCCATAAGGGACCACGTTGCTCTGAGAATGGTAAGCAGCGCGTCGAAGCCTCGACTGTTTCAGTGTAGTTTCTTCTTACGAAATATTTTCAAACTATGAGTGATCCGTTCAATATGCAAAAATGCGGTCTAAACAGTTGCGTGGACTCTTTCTGGGCTTAACGTTCGGTAGCTTCTCAGGTGTAGAGCGCTGAAGCGATTTGCTCAGTCCAATTGAAATCGCGGAACTAGTTCTATTATTCGCAGTTGTTCTATTATCTGCTTGGTTTTACGCGCCGTTTATCGTCAAAGTTTTCAAAAGAACTCCTAGCAGGATTGATCGTTTCCTTAATCCCATAGAGAATTCTATCTACAGATTACTTGGAATCAAAGTTAACAGCCCAATGGGTTGGAAGGAGTATTTTTTTTCTGCACTGATAGTGAATATCTCTCAAATGGCGATAGCCTTAGTTATATTGACGGAACAGGGAATACTCCCACTCAACCCTATGCATTTTCAGGGAATGCGTTGGGATCTAGCACTCAACACCGTCGTTTCATTTGCGACTAACACGAATCTACAGCACTACGCTGGAGAGTCTACTCTTTCGTACTTTAGCCAGATGACTGCAATTCAGTTCTTACAATTCTCTTCTGCAGCAACGGGAATCTGCTGTGGGGTTGCGATGATTAGGGGCCTCATGGTACAGTCAAAGGATCTTGGTAACTTTTACGTCGATTTTGTTAGATCACTTACTAGAATTTTCATTCCATTATGCTTCATATCTTCGCTAATCTTAGTACTGCTGGGTGTACCTCAGACCCTCGGCGGTTATCTCACAGTCAAAACCGTCGAAGGCGCGACTCAGACGATTCTAGTGGGGCCTGTTGCTTCGCTTGTATCGATAATGCAGGTTGGAACAAACGGCGGAGGTTACTACGGGGCAAATTCAGCTTATCCCTTTCAAAATCCAAGTCCAACAACCGATCTCGTCCAAATTTTTCTAATGCTTTTCATCCCAACGACTCTAACTTTCGTTTTTGGAGAGTACATCGGAAAGAAGCGAGAGAGTCTTCCAATTGTTGTAGCCGCTTACACTTTATTCGCGATTGATCTAGGAATAGCCTTCATCCCGAACCCTATTGCCATAGGACCCGGTCTCGAGACAAGGTTCGGGGGATTCATGTCAACTTTCTGGACGGTTGTCACAACAGCTGTTACAACCGGCTCTGTCAATTCTTCGCTTGCAGGTAATCACCCGCTAGCAATACTTGCAGGCTTCATGGGGATGTTGATACAGTCGACTCCGGGCGGTATTGGAGCCGGTTTGATGTATCTCTTGATGTACATAGTCATCACCGTCTTTATCGTGGGACTTATGTCAGGCCGAACTCCAGAGTATCTAGGCATCAAGATCACCGGAAGAGATGTTAAGCTAGTAATGATCGCATTTCTCGTTCACCCACTCATCATTATAATTCCAACCGTGATAGCGTACGCAAGTGGAGCAGCGGCAAACATTGGAATAGGAACAAATTCCCTCGGGTTCACCCAGATCCTTTACGAGTACGCCAGTGCCGCCGCCAATAACGGCTCTGATTTCCTTGGTACGTCTGCGAACACACTGTTCTTTAACATATCAACTGCAATTGTCATATTCTTAGGGCGCTACGTTTCGATTGCTCTCCTTCTTGCTCTGGCTGGTTCTATGATAGGAAGAAAAAGAGCAATCGCCTCTGAAACATCACTCAAAACTTCGAGCTGGACTTTTTCGTTTGTGCTTGTTGCTAGCATTTTGGTACTTGTTGTTCTAACTTTCTTTCCATTTCTGGCTCTTGGTCCGATACTCGCGTACTTCCAAGGGCACCTGAATTTCTTCGGTTAGATTAATGAGGAAGAAAAATATTGAGTCAAAACACCCACTCAATTAATGCTGACAAAGACATAGAGTCAAGCCCGAGCGAAAAAGAACGAGGTCGGAAAAGCCCGGGTCTTTTTCGATTGATCTCGAGAAGAGTTCTGCTGAATTCAGTTCTGCGGCTAAATCCGCTGTCGCTCATTTCTAATCCGGTTATGCTCATCGTCGAGATTACTTTCTTCATCGTTCTCGCTATGGCGCTAGATCCAGCGGCCTTCGTTCCTGTTGCTTCTTTTTCTTTGCAAGCTTTCTATGTCGAAGTGGCTATAGTACTCCTGATCACCGTTTGGTTCAGCACTCTTTCAGACGCACTTGCCGAAAAGCAGGCTAGAACAACCGCGAACAGCTTACGCAAGATCGAATCAGAGGTAATCACCAAAAAGCTAGTTACAGAAGCAGGAAATGTCAAGATCGTTCCGACTCCGTCCGAAAAACTGCGCAAGGGCGACGTCATATCTCTCGAGAAAAACGACGCCGTGCCGATTGATTGTGATGTGATAGCTGGAATCGCGATGGTTGATGAGTCGCTTCTTACCGGAGAATCTACTCCTGTTCGGAAGGCCCCTGGAGATCAGCTCATCGGTGGTTCTAAAATAATCAGTGATTCCTTGACCGGCCGCGTCAATGTAAACCCTGAAGAAACCTACATCAATCAGATGATACGCCTTGTTGAATCCTCAAAGAGACCAAAGACTCCAAATGAGCAAGCCGTCACTATTGTGCTCATTGGCCTCACTGCGATCTTTACGATCATAGTTGTGGGTCTCCTGGGTCTATCCATGGCCCTTGGGATCGCTACAGATCTTTCAGTTCTCCTCGCTCTCTATGTTTGTCTCCTGCCAACTACGATCGGAGCCCTTTTGCCGGCGATTGGTCTCTCGGGGATTTCGAGATTATACGAGAGAAGGATCGTTGCAAAGTCTGGTAGATCCATTGAAACCGCGGGCGATACGGACACTATTCTTCTGGACAAGACAGGAACAATAACTGTTGGCAATCGACAAGCCATCGAATTTATTCCCTTTGACAATCACACAGAGAGGGAGGTCGGCGAGGATGCCTTCCTCGCCTCTTGGCATGATGATACACCTGAAGGAAGAAGCATAATTAGACTTGCTTACGAAAAAGGGTACATCCCGAGAGAGCTCAATGCCCTAGCTCTTTCAGAATCCTACGAGTTCTCTGCCTCCACCAGAACAAGTGGAGTTAAGCTTCAGAGCGGCTCAGGTTTTATGCTACCCAAGACAGGCACCAAAGGATCGAGAGGAAGGTTTCGAAGAAAATTTGTAGACGTCCCACTTCCTGATATTGAAAGCGCAAGTGAAAGCTCTCGAGGCGAGGAACAAGAGGAATCCGAGATAATAAAAGGATCTCCAGATTCGATTCGAGCTTTAGTAAAGAGCGTTCCGCCAAACTATGAAAGAGTTCTCAAAGAAATTTCTCAAGGTGGAGATACTCCTATCGCGATTGAGCGAAACAAGGAACTATTGGGTGTTATTCGATTGAAAGATGTCCTGAAGCCAGATATCAAGGAAAAGATCCAAGATGTCAAGGCAATGGGAATCCGTCCGGTGATGATAACCGGCGACCAACCTCTGACTGCTAGAAGTATAGCAAATGAGGTGGGAATCGAGGAATTTGTCCCCCAAGCAAAGCCTGAAGACAAGTATGGAATCGTGCAAAAGGAACAGGCCAAGACTCGAGTAGTTGCGATGATCGGCGATGGGACAAATGATGCACCGGCTCTAGCCCTCGCAGACGTTGGACTGGCGATGGATTCAGGGACCCAAGCTGCAAAAGAAGCAGCCAATATGGTGGACTTGGAATCGAACCCGGCTAAGATAATCGATGTGGTAATGCTCGGGAAGCAGCTCTTGATGACGAGAGGAGCCGTAACTGCTTTCAGTATAGCAAACGATGTTGCAAAGTACTTTGCAATAGTCCCGGTTCTATTTGCGACCTCTCTCCCCGAGCTTGAAAGCCTAAACATTCTCCATCTGGGATTGAGGACCGCTGTCCTTTCCGCTCTGATTTTCAATGCAATCATAATTCCACTTCTTATACCTCTTGCCATGAGAGGCGTTGCATATAAACCAACGGACACAATGACACTATTCCTAAAGAACACACTAATTTACGGTCTCGGAGGATTAGTTGCTCCTTTCGTAGGTATCAAGTTAATCGATCTATTGCTCACTTTAGTATTTCACTTGTAAGAGGAACGCAAAAAACTATGCCCGAAGAAAAGAAACAAAAGTGGTACAACAACGCAAGACCGATCATTGGAATAGCAGTAATTTCGTTACTTATTTGCGGTTTATTTTTCCCTCTCTTGATTACTGGAATCGCGGAAGCAACAATGCCATATCAGGCAAACGGAAGTCTTGCGCACCTGCCAAGCGGAAGAATTGTCGGCTCTTACTTGATCGACAACAACTTTACGCGGCCAGTATTCTTTCAGGGAAGAAATGAAACCAACCTTCTTAATGCTTCAGCTTCTGGCGTTGACCCGGACATTACTCTTCAACAAGCTTACAGTCAAGTCCCGAGGATAAGCAATGCCACTGGTATCCCTCAAGAGGCTCTGATGAACGTCATTAACTCGAATACCGAGGGGACTTTCTGGATTTTTGGGAGCCCTTACGTAAACGTACTAAAATTGAACTTGATTCTGATTCAAAGGTATCCTCTGGTATATTCAAGCTATTCGGCTGACCCGTAATTGGCTCTTTATTCTGGCTTCCAATGAGATTGTGGCAGCCATTTTCTTCCCCATTCTCCCATTGCTTCTAGGACGGGCCCAAGCGCGAATCCCGATGGAGAAAGCGAGTATTGGACAATAAACGGTCTCGTGGAAATAACTTTGCGGATAACGACGCCTTCGTGTTCCAGCGATTTTAGGGTAGCAGAAAGCGTCTTTGAATTAATGCCGGATGATCTTAACAATTCATTGAAACGCTTCGGCCCTTGAAAAAGGTGCCTCACGACAAGAAATTTTGATTCGGTTGCTATGCTTCTTATCGTAGCCACAGCGGGACAAGCTTCATTAACGCTTTTCATGTTTTCATCGAGATCAAAAATGCTCGCGTTACGTGATCGATTAAAATTTCGGACTTTCAGCCTTGCTGCCATGCCACTTAGGCACCAGATTACCATATGGTAACTCCACCTTTATATGCTTGACGAAATACACTAACTTTACTAAGTAAAGTGAATAAAAACGCAAAGTCAAAAATTAATTTCTGCACCGTTCATTCTTGAAAGAGGTGTTGCATTATGACAACATTGCTAGAACCTTTTCTGCGCTATGTGCCTTATCTTGCGCTTCTCGTTAGAGTAGTTGTCGGCAGTACTTTGATGATCCACGGCTATCCAAAGTTGAAATCAAAGGAGCAAAGTGTAAACTGGATGAAGAGCATGGGCTTGCCCGGATCTAGTGCGATCCTCGCAGCCATCCTGGAATTCTTTGGCGGTTTGTTCTTGGTTGTCGGTCTAATTGTTCCGATAGTAAGTTTTCTATTCGCGATTCAATTCATAGCAAT
This sequence comes from archaeon, assembly GCA_029850555.1. Lineage (GTDB taxonomy): Archaea > Thermoproteota > Nitrososphaeria > Nitrososphaerales > CADDZS01 > JASHOD01. The sequence continues at coordinate 6,426 of JARCRS010000002.1, forward strand.
TGTGATTATGAAGAAGACTAAGATGAAAGCAGCTTATGTAAGCTCAGCCAAGCCATCGTACGAGATTGACGTAGTGTACCTGCTGTTCTCGATCATTCTGATAGTTCTCGGAGCCGGAGTGCTTTCGATCGATGGCTTGATCGGCCTCTGAAAAAGTAAAATCTCTTAACACTCGTTTTCGAAAAGGGTTAAAACTTGTATTCGCCGAGACAACGCTCTCGGCGACAAAAACATTGACTGCGAGCGATAGCATTTTCACTAGCAGACCAATAAAACAAAGAAGCATCAAAAAAGAGAGTCGGAAGATTAGCTTTCTATTCTATGAATCTCTTTACGGACCATTGGTCTTCCTCAAGGCTACGTATAGGCAGCTTATCATACTGGGTGCAATGTTTGTTTCAGGTGCTGCAATACTTGGTTCATACAACCATCTTCCATGGCTTAGCGCAATACTTGCGTCCGTCTCCACAATCACGACAATTGGGCTGTATGTGCCAAATGAAGGTAATTTTAACACAATGCCTTCTGGAGAGGCAGCACTTTTAATTCTCATGATTATTGTATCAGTCGGAGCTGGGGCTTCAATCGTCCAAAGTACTGTGAATACTGTTGCTAACGGCTCTCTTGCAAAGGGAGAAGCTGAGAAGCGGCTTATTACACGCCTTAAAGATCACGTTGTCGTCTTTGGATATAGTCATCTCGGTCGCTATGTCGCCGAAAAACTCAACGATCTTGGATTCGACTTTGTAGTGATAACCAAGGACCCGAGCACTTACAGCGAGTTGATAAGAAACGAGATCTTTGCCGTACTTGAACATGAAACACAACCGTTGGTCGCTTTAAGAGCAGCCGGAATAGACAAGGCGTCAATGTTGGTTGTCGCACATCATGAAGACCCTGCGAATATGCTTATCATCCTTAGTGCAAGGAAACTGAGGGCCGATATCAGAATAATCAGCGTAGTTAACGACGAAAGCTTAGTTGACACTGCCAAAAACGCAGGAGCGGATGTGGTTATTCCCGCATCAGTCACCGTTGGCCATTTGCTTGCTCTTTCTGCTGTGACGAAAGACCTTGTTGGAGTCGTGTTCTCCGAAAAGATAGGGACAAAAGAAATCGCCCAATTTTCTATCTTCAAAACTTCCCCGTTGATAGGTAAGGGACTGCAAGAAATTTCGAAACTTGCGACTGTAATTGGAGTGATTCGAGATGAGAAAGTCGTGACCGATGTTTTCAATCCAAGCTTCAGATTGAGAGAAGATGATACTTTGCTAGTGCTAGGGGATCCAGCAAAACTTACGACAATTGAACAGGAAGCTAATGCTGTCTGACTCGAATTCTCTGGAACCGCCAAAATATAGTTCAGGCGTTCTGCAAGAGCACTCTATCGGCCGCGGCCTTCATTGGTTTGACCTTGATGAATCTCGATGCGAGAACCAACGTTGCCCCTACAGCAACGATAATCAATCCCGAGTAAAATCCGACCGCGTAAGCCCCACTAACGGTCCATGGAGCCAACGTGCTAACTGATGTGTTCTCTATCTTGGAGAATGTGAACAAATCAACCACCGCGCCGATCAACATACCAATTATTCCTGATTTACGCATCGCCCTTTGACCATCAGACTCCCAGAATATATCTCCTTCCTTCTTTCGCTTGAGCGCGACAACGAACTCTGCCGCCGCGAGGAAACCTAACAGTGCACCTAGCGACAAACTTTCGTAATCTATCAAGTATCCACATGATGAGCTCTGACCAAAAACAGCGCCACAGAAAGGACTTGATCCATAAGATGCTAATGCAAGCAAGGCACTCGGCAGTGCAAATGCCAGTCCAATTACAAAGTGCCTATCCCATTTCAACTGAGTTTCACAATTTGAAATCACCGAGTAAATGTATGGTTTATGAAGCCAGAATACAGATCGACCTATTTTGTTCACTCCACTTAAGGACAAATCTTTTGTCTTGCACTCACTTTCTTCAATTGTTGAATAAAAGATGAGCTCGGTTCCAGTTTCTCAGAAAATACAAAATATCGTAATCGTCCTTCAGGAAAATCATACATTCGACAATTAATTCGGAACCTACCCGGGCGTAGAAGGTGTAATTGGAAAGAACATTTGTTTGCCCGAGAAACCTATCTCGAGAAATTGTGTGACCCCTTTTCACGACACTAACGTGACTCCTGTGGATATGAACCACAATTGGAACTCGGCTCACGCGGATTATGATGGAGGTAAGATGGACGGCTTTGTCTATTCAGGAGGAAGCTCAGAAACAATCATACCGATGGCCGAGTGCTCCGAACACATTCCCGTTGTAGAATTTTCAAGGTCGATACAGACTCCATAGTACTCCTTTCCGCCAGGTGTTCGTAAACCGGCTGATACGCTGGAAATACTCGACTGTCTTTTCTTCAGAAGTTCTGTAGCTTTTCCACAAGCACTGCAGTTGCGCTAATGGACAGGTTGGGAAGGAAAATTACTCAATTGCAGGGATTTGTAATGATGGCTGTACTATATGTCGCGGTTGCTGCGCTAGCCCTAACAAAGGGGACAATCATAACAGGCTTTGCAATTCCAGCAATCGGTGCCCTTGGCTTTACTCGCTGTCCTTCTTCTTCATCGATTTCGGCCCCAATACAACCACCTTTGTCATACCGGCAGAAGTATACCCGACCAACAGGAGAACTACTGTCCACGGTATATCTGCAGCAGCTGGAAAGGTGGGGGCGGCAATAACTACTTCTTCCCTGCGCTACTCCTCAGCATAGGTGTAAAGGGCATCCTCGAGATGCTTGCAGCGGTGAGCGTTGTGGGAGCTCTGCTCGCGCTCGGATTGAAAGAGTCTAAGAAAATTTCGCTTGAAGAGATCTCGAAGGAAGAGTTGATAGAAGCCCCCACGAAAGAAGAACTAACCCCGGCGAAAGAGGAACTAGCAGCTAGTTCGTAGCCGCTCCCAAAAAGCTACCTTCACGCACTGTTGTCAAAGTCTCCCGAAGTGTAAGTTCGAAACGAAGTATTTTCTTCTCGCGGAATCCGCATAAAGGATCGCATTCGCAAAGCTTTTTTCAGGTCGATCGTGCCTGCAATTTCACTAAATGAAGAGCACCAAAGTCAAGGCTTTCTTCGTAATCCTTGCTGTGTTCCTGATTTTTCTAAACTTCCTAACTCTTCTGAACGCTTTGCCCGCAACTTCAGGCTCATACATATCCTGCAACAAGTCAACAGGATGCATCAGGTATTCCAGAGATTTTTCCGCGTATTATCAGGCCGCACTGCGTCTAATTAACAATCCTTCGAGTGTATACCAGAAAGCAAACAACCTGACTGGAAGCTATCACGCTTCTCCCAGCCCACAAAATTATCGCTACTCTCCATATTTTCTCCTGTTCATGATTCCTTTCTTGGCGTTTGATTATCAAACAGCTCTTGTAGCTCTAGATGCAATTCAATTCGCGCTTCTCGTACCGATTGCATTTCTTCTATTCAAGATCATGTCGCAGTTGTCTTCGATAGAGATCGGACCGGGGAACCCTACAATATCAAATCATGGGACGCGGCATTCAAGATTCGTCGCGCAATTGCCTCTTGTACTTTCAACATTTGTCTTCGTGTGCGCGTTGCTTCAGCCCTTTCCGTATTCCAAAGCAACGTACGAGTTTTGGAGCTGGAGCTACTTCTGGGTGTGGGCAGAGGGGCAGCCACGCGTACTCCAAACCTTCTTTCTAGTATTATCTTTCTACCTGATACTTAGAAGATCTAGATTCTCTGGAGTGGCGCTGGCACTGAGCTCGTTTGATCCTAGAATCACATTGATGGCTCTGCCCCTCGCGGCGTTCTTGGCTTGGAAGGTAAAGAGTCTAAGAAAGACTTTAATCAGCTCGGTGGTTTCGATTTTCGTTCTTTACCTTCCAGCTTTTGCTTATGCCAATCTGGGAATTCAATTCATTCAATCTGTCTTCGAATTCGATCCGTTCAATCTGTTTGTTTATGTCTGGGTTCCCATCTTGACCATAGCCTCCCTCTCGGTCTATGCTCTCTATACAGAACTTGCTAGACGTAGGATTGTCACCAACGAGGCTAAGTCAAAACACATCGGGGCATCCCCAGAAATAGTCGAATGGAAAAATGTGAATTGAGGCAACAAAGTGGTACACGGTTGTCGCGGAAAGAGTCTTTCACTTGGAAACTCGCTGGTTCCAAGATAGGCGCTCGGATTTGGGAAAACCGGCAATACCTCTTTTTGTTGACTCTTGACCTAGCTCTATTCAGCAGCTGGTCCGTAACAACAGGGATAGCGCCGGCAGGAGACATACGAGCACACATTTTTCGGACCCTTGAGTTTGCACCGGGCCTTTCATCTGGCGACTACACATCAATTCAATACCATGGGTATGCTTTCCTTGCGGGCTATGGCGTAGGATTCTATGCAGTCACTTGGGCTCTCTTTTTCTTTTTCACTTCCTTCTTGAAACCTTTCCAAGCGGCGACCATAGCGTGTAACATAATGTGGGTACTGACCCCCCTCGTTCTGGCCATCGTAGCCGTGGCGCTCGCGGACGAGCTGGGCATGAAGAGAGCAAACCACCATCGTCTCGCGCAAGCTATGTTGGGCGCGATCGTTCTTCTCATCCCTGGAGGGGCAATTGATCTCGGTGGAGCCGGCCCTTACTTACTGAGCTTCTCCTTCTCCCTCTTAGCGCTCGTCTACGGCCTGCGTACAAGAGAGACGAAGCGCGCGGTCCTCGGTCTCCTTGCCTTCTCAGCTCTCTCGATCTATACGGAGAGCTTTGGGTACTTGTTCGTCCTAAGCATTTTCTTAGCGCTAATAGCGACGAGGAGACCAGTCCTAAAGATACTCCCTGTCCTTGCAGCCGTGTGTGCCTTCTCTTGGGTGCAGCTCTTGGAAGTGTCGGGTTTCATCTCATCCTACATCGAGTACGTGACACCCTTCGGCATAAGTTTCCTAGCGCTTTTCGGCGCTCTTGCCATTGTCGTCTGTTCTTATTCATTCTTCGTCATTGCCTCGCGCGATCGCATCGATGAGCGTCATCGCGTCATATTAACAGTCGTATTAGTCACCTTCCTTGCGATGACTGCAGCTGTCGGGGAGGCATCCTTCGGCTTGAATTTCGGAGCCCTTGACGGAGTTGTCGAAAGCGTACTACCGTGGAGGCTGCTGTACCTCAACTTCCCGGTCCTCCTCTTCGTCTCTATCTTCGCCCTTGGGGCTCCATCGATGCGCTTCCGTATGGTGCCAAAGATCTTGGTGGCATTCTTCATCTTGCTCCTTCTTGCTTCTGTGGCACTAAGAGTCTATCCGGTTGCATTCGATTCGTTACCTCCAGCGAGCTACTATGAACAGTTCTCTGGTAATCGCATCCTCGCTGCCGACTCGGCACTTACGAGCCCTGCAAGCCTTGTCACCTATTCTGCTGCATTCAATTATACCACGGTCAGTGGGCCCTTTAGCCAGGGCGATCCGTCCTTCTTCTTCCTCACTGCATACTACGAATGGTCACAGTATCTTGTCGCCAACAAAATCGTAGCCAACAACTTCATGCACCTAACTGGCGCGAATGAATTGGTGACCATCGCAAATGGCGCTCCACAAAATCCTAGTGCCTCTTTGGGCGCGCAGTCCATCCCGTACTCTCGGGCTATAGCGACCACGCCAATACTTCTCGAAGCAGCGAATGCATCCGAGGCATTGCAGTTTGCTCTATTCGTGAACCTCCTCGGGAGGAGCGGGTTCATGCTCGACTTCGTCACCAGTGCTCCAGTCAACGAAGTCTATGGCGCGGTTGTCCTCCCTGGCTATGAGGGGACCACCCCAACCAGTCTTCCCGTGTACTCCTTGCAGAACGATTCCCAGTCGTGGATCGACCTGAGACTACCTCTTGTCAAGCCATTCATCACTCCTCCATTCAACCTCTTTGGACCAGTCTCGAACTCAACAGTGAGCGCCGCATCGACTCTTGCTGCCGCCCTAATCACTCTTTTTCACACGACTTACGATCCGGTCGAGTTTGCTCAAGGCACGAGCTACTACTCTGTGTCGTCGAACTTTTCGCTGCCAATCCAGCTTGCCGTCAGCTATTACCCATACTTCTCGCCAGCAAATTACTCGCAAAACATCTATCACTTCATATTGCTTCCTCGTCCAGAGAGAATCACATGGCATCTCCCCTTCTATGAAGTCGCGACAGCAGTCTCCCTACTCTCCATAATGGGCGTCACGCTAGTTGGAGTCTCGATGGCGTTGATATCTTCAGGAAAGCTGAGAGCACGGGCAAAATCGAACTAGTGCTAAAAATTCAAGTACGGATGCGTACTCCTCAAAATAATAAATAACAAAGAAGAAAATAGCGTGCGCTAAAAATAATTGAAGATATCAGTGAGCCTCTTAGCGATAATTGCAGCACAGAAAATTAGGCGTACAGTCCGCTCTCCAGTCTTTCCTCTGACGGTTACTCGTACGCCGTTCTTGTCAAGGCGAACATCTCCAACGTTTAAGAGCAGCACTTCGCCTGGCCGGAAACCTCCGTCGGAATCCACGCTTATCATCGCCTTATCTCTCAGAGTCTTGGCAGCCTTGATCAGCGCCTCGGTCTCTTCCGGCGTCAAAAATTCAGGCTGCTTTTTCTCATTCGGCTTGATAGTCTTCTTGAGCCAGCGCACTTTGTCGGGAAAAGGTTTCTCTTTGTCTACGTTTCAGTTTTTTAGAAACTTGTAGAATCTCTTCAAGACCATGATGTAGTCCGCGGTCGTATCGGGACTGTATGCTTGTTCGTAGAGCCAGCTCGCCACAAAGTGTTGAATTTCCTTTCTCGTTGCAGCTTCGAAAGCGATTCCTAGATTTTCGCTGATTTTCTTCAAGTGAAGAATGTACTTGGCGATTCTCCCTTGCTCACTCGCAATGCCTTGAGCAGTTCCGCAAACTCTAAAATTTTCTCCCTGTCGTGATCTGAGATCTTCGCCCGTTGAAGGAGTGAAAGGGCGTTTTCGAGCTTGTATTCAAAGTCGTAAATGCCATCATTGATCTTGAAAGGCTTGCATTTCTGCTTCTTGCCGATCTGTTTGGCTGCCATATAAGAAAAAGACGTTGGGATTCTCCCTCGTGGGTAGAAGAGCCTCGGGCGGGGTTTTGGCTAATAGGCACGGAGCCCTAATAACGGATTGATTAGGTATGGAGCCCTCCTAGGGATTTCGTCCAAACGCCAAAGAGCCTCCGATTTATCCTAATCTCTTATGTCAGAAATGAAAGAACATGGAACCGTAGAAAGATATGTCGGAAGGATCAAGTCGCTAGGAAATTCAGGAAAAACTGGACTACCCTATCTTGCCATCGTTACAGATGATGGATACGAAACTGGGGGCAATCTCAACAAGCTCGAAAAAGATTCAGAATTGCAATTAGACGAATTGATGGAAAACAAGGCGCACTACATCGATTCTAGAATGGTAGTTTCTATCGCTCAAGGCGAGTTCAGCCGAAGAGTGCTGAAAGTAAGAGTGGCGCGTCAAAACGATTGAGAGAGTGGAAAAGCTTTGACCAAAGATTCTCGAATCGGAATCAGCAATTCGGCTTTGAAAAAGAAAGTCAGCATCACGCAATCCACCAGAGATTTGGATTTAGCTCGCCAGACATTGATCGAAAAATCTTTTCCTATCGAGGGAAAAGAGGGCTATACAGTCATTCCAACTGCTGACTTTCAAGACTGCTCCAGAATTCTGGATACATGCATTGACTCCCTGAACCAAACCCTTCACAACAAGGTCAAGATGATACGAAAGCAGAGTAGGGCAAGAAATCTCTCAGAGGTTCTTCGAGGAACCGATGAAATGTTGGCAGCGAGTCAGGCTAAGATTCAGGAATACATGAGCACTCAGAAGCCTGTGTTAAAATGTGACAAATGCGGCCTTTTCATAGATGACGCTTACTACTGGCGGACCCAAGAGAACAAGATTGTCTGCTTCGATTGTGAAGAAGAATCAGAGGATGAAACTGGCTATTCCCTCGTCGAGGTAGACAAATCATGACCATCTCCAAGGAAGAAAGCGATGCATCAGTCCTATCTCCCTAGAAGACATTCAACTAATGCGCAAAAATCTGGAGAAATCCTAGAGCGAGTTTAGGACGTTTAGTAAATTTAGCGGAAACGGAGTAACCTACCCACGCATAGCGGATATATCCTTGATTGCCTAAAGTGAAACATAATGAATAAGGAATTGCTTGTGCTAAAGACAGCGGAAAAATATTGCCGACTCTTGGGCATACCAATTCCAGATTTTCATATCCAAAGTGTTCTAAAGAGAAGTGAATATCATGCCGATCTTGGGCGCAACTATTACGGACGATGCCATTGGCCAGCTGAAGACGAAGAAGACCCCAATGAAAAGGGCGGATACATTGCAATTAGAACCAGAGGACGGACAACAAAACAGATCCGCAAAACGGTAGCCCATGAATTGATTCACTGGTCGTTTCCAAAACTAGGGCACGGGGATAGATTCGAACTATACATCAAAGCACTACAATCGGGACACATGATGTTTGATGGCTTTCGCAAACATGAGTATCGAAAGAAATGGGATATTGGCAACACGGAAAATCCTCTAATCAAATATGACCAGCTAGATACAGGCCGATACACATCGAAAGAAACGAGAAAATCCAAGGAGCTAGATTCCGCGAAAAAGCGTCTGGCACTTTATCAGGCACGACAGCGAAGGTATGCCAACCTCGTAAAGAAATACGAACGCAAAGTGAAGAGAATGTCGTTGCTCTAATACCAAAAGCAGTTTCTAAGGAGATATATCCCTCGGTCTGAATGTTGATCTTATGGGCAACTCAGGATGCACTACGATCAGATTGCACTTTGATACAAAAAAGAAATTGGACAACCTCAAGCTCTTGCCAAATGAAAGTTCTGAAGAGACAATTATGCGTTTGATAAAGGAAGATTCTTGATAAGCGGAGGACAATCGCCGATGAGCGAAATCGAGAAAAAATGGTTCCGTGTCAGAGATAGAACATCCGAAATAACCGTCTATGACATTGAAAAACATCGAGCTGCATTCTACAAAGAGTTGATTGCAGCTGAAGAGCAAGTGGATTGGTTTAGCTCAGGCATAGATGGAATCTCCCTAGATCAAGATGTCTACTACCATCTAAGAGGCAAAAAGCAAAAGACGAAGCTAGACAAAAGCGGCAGGAAGATAGTGATTCAAAAGAGGATCAGGCGGAATCCCAGGTATATTGAATATTTGATGCAGCAAAGGGAAAGAGCTCTCAAAAGGGCTGGAATAGAAGACATCATCTCTCCTGCTATCAAAACGCTCTTGATCAAGCTTCAGATGGCCAAATCGAAGTTTCTAAAATGGGATAGATTAGAAGATGAAGGCTTACTAACTTCTCCGATGCGAGAGCAAGAGACTGAAAAGAAGCAGGGGCAAAGGATCGAAAAGATTGACAGTTACGAGAAATACAAGAAAAGCTATCTCGAGATAACGAAAGATCCCTACTTGAAAGAGGTTTACGGAGATGAGCAGCAGCGCAAGAACGTTGTCGCGACTCTGCTAAGATCAGCCATGCCAACAGAATTGAGACCCTCGGCTAAGGAATGGCAATCTAGGCTAGAGAAAGAATTGGCGGAAACTCAGAGCTCCTAGAAAGGGACTGAATCGATAGATAGAGGGTATCTAAGGGGAGCTTTTGAGGTCGCCTGATCAGCTAAATAATAAGAGCTGAAGATGAGAAGCTCTTCTAGAAGTAACTCTAGACGAAGGCGAATAGACCAGAAAATTAGTTTGAAGGATAACCCTATATGACAAGAGGAAGCAGATCTATCTTGCTTTCTCGCTTCAATTTATATCAAAATCGGGGGTTAAATATTCCTCTAAGTAAAAAGCTAATGAATTATGATCTGATATGAATAATTCAATAGTAATTGAAGCAGACAATGCCGGCAGATATTGGCTTGATATCGAAATTGCGAATATAGGCGTGAAAACCTACATCGACACTGGACTGATCGGTGCGACCGCTCCCTCAGTCATGCTTACTAAAGACACTTGGACAAAAATCGAAAGTAGTCTCGATTCAATAGAACAATTACAGGGAGTTGATGGGCAGGGGAAACCATGGCTTATACAAAACGCCATATCAAAAGTCAGAGTTCCGAGTCTAGGTCTAGAATTTGACGAAAGAATTGGCAGTCCTTCAAATGTTAACATAGTCGGAAGCCTCTTTCTTACTAAGTTGAAATCTCACGTGATTGTAATCAATTGCGAGCGAAAACTCATGACCATTCGACCTCTTCAAGATCGTACCAATTTTTGAAATTGCTTCGGATCTTGCTAGAATACAAGGTTTGACGCAAATCTTCACGCTC
>JARCRS010000003.1 GCA_029850555.1 archaeon
GAATAGCTTTGTAGCCTTTTGACAGCCTGCTTGCAGAGTCCTTGATTGAATTAATCTCTTCTTGATCCTTGATCATTCTTAGACTTGCGATCTCCTCGCTTACTGGGAGGAAGCTGCAATATGAGCCGAAAACGTTTTTGATCTGATCCATTAGCCCCAATGAAAGTCCGATTTCGCATCCAACATGTTCTCCTTTGGCCCCAATACTCTCAAGAGCTTTAGTTAGGGCGTTTCGGTATCCTTCGTTATCGTTCCAAGAAAACACGTTGTCGGCATGGCTCTTTGCAGCTTTTTCCGTGTCAAGTTCTGGTATGACGAGCGCAGAACGGGATCCGTCTTTGCTTAAAAGCCCACAACTTAATCTTTCGAAAGACTTGCCAGAGTAGTTGAAGAAATATCGCAAGTTTGGAAGCGACGTAATCGCAATGCACTCGATATTTTTGGGCTCGAGCTTTCTAGAAAGACTTTGAGATCTCTTTGCGTAATTCATCATTAGTACAAAAACCGTCCAGGGTCTCGCTTAATAATCGTATACAGTAGAGAAAAGAAGAACTCCTAGAGTAAGGAGCTATTCTAGGCGTTTGCTAATTCAGACAATCGATCAGCAATCTCTTTTATGGCTCTCTTGTTAGGAGCTAATTTTTGGGAGTTTGATCTGTTGAGGTCTTCGAGATACGAGGTGTTGTCTTGCATTTCCTGCAGTATGCTTTCAACAGTGCTTCGTCTCGAAGTCGGAGCTCCGAAAGGCCAGTCTAATTCCTGCTTTCCTTTCTCAGTTAGCTCGTACCTTCCATCTTCCCTCTTCTGTACTAACCCTTCTTGACTCATTTCATCAAGAAGAGGATACACCGACCCGGGAGATGGACGCCAACCGCCGAAGCTCATCTTTTCGACTTCGTCTATGATCTCTGCGCCGTTCTTCGGGCCGCGACTCATGATAGAGAGAACCCATGGCCTAAGCCAACCCCTTTTTCCGAATCTCCACTGTCTGAATGCGAACACTTTTTTTGTTACCGATATCGGATAATCGATATCGAATGTATAAGGCTTGCTCCCAGGTTTTGTTGCATCAACTAGACTTGGCCTCTCTTTTTCCCATATCGCTTAGGTCTTGCAATCGTATGTGAAAGGGAAGACATATGCAAAAATAATCAAGGTCGACCGCTCTTACGCTGCCGTAGTAGAAAATGTGTCGAATGCTTGCAATAATTCCAAAAAGGAATTCCAAAGTGGACTCAAAAATATTGAGATCTTTCAAGACTCTTGCCTCTTGCGGAATGATACCACCAGGATCGAAACCTGGCCACTCTGATGGTTGGGGGATTGTATCTTGGGTTGGTAACAACCCCACATATCTGGGACGAGAGCCCACAGATGCATCAAAAGATAAAAAATACGATGAGGCTTGCGAAAAGCTTGATGATCTTGAGCTAAATAGCCCTGTATTAGTTCATTTGCGGAAGGCCTCGGTCGGACTGAAAATCAAGGAGAACACTCATCCTTTCGTTTTTCGAGATTGGGCATTTGCTCACAATGGAACTATTCGTAAATTGAATCTCAAGGTAACGACTGACAGTCAGTGGTTTTTCGAGTGTTTGATGCGAGAGTACGAAAGAAACAATCAGAACATGATTAGAGCAATTCAGGAGCAAGTAGCTGGAGTGCATGGTATTTATCCGTACACGAGCATGACTTTCATCTTGTCGAACGGAAGGGAAGTCTACGCTTACAGAGATTGCACAAAGAACCCGAAATACTACGGAATGTATTTCACCTCCACGAGAGATTGTTTTGTGATCTGCCAAGAAAAATTCTTTGATTCCGATTGGCAAGAACTAGGAAATGGTAAACTTATCACAGTGGATTCCGAACTGAACTACACAATCCATCCAGTGGCAGAGCCGATCCCCGCTACTTAGCCGTTGCAGCTTGCTTTAGCTTACTCTAAAAACGACGACCTCGGCCGAGCTTGAAGTCGAATTGAAGACCGGGGTTAGAATAAGCATTCTCTGCAAAAGTTGTTGGGAAGGATCTACGTAAACTACGTATGCAATTTTGTTGGAGATAAGATTTGATTGCCAAGATTGGTATGAAACAAGATTTGTCAGCTGGTAATCTAATGGAGCAGCTGTCGTGTTGTAAAGAGGAGCGTACCACCAAATCAGCGTGTACCAATTTGATTCTATCTTATCGGAGGTAGGTACATGAGCTTGTAGCCAAGTTACCGCCAATTTAACTCCTCCATTCAAACCGGCTTCCATGGGTTGCGTACTCGTCGCCACTGAATAACCTGATTGATAGAAGGCGAAAGCCATCGCACTAAGTACTACTGCTAAGACTAAGATCGAAAGAAAGATCGGCAATTTTCCATTGACGCCCCTGCTGATCCTATATTCAAATCTAGACAAAATCAAAGACAAACTGTAGTATGCTAAGATGATTGCCGGCATGGCAAATTCAATCGAATATCTCAGATCGGCGTAGGGCCACCCAAAACTGTAGTAAGCAAACATTAGCAAGAACCAAGCAAGGAGAGCAACTGCGACGGGGCTAATTTTTTGCAAGCTTCTTCGAGAGAGTTTTAGCACAATGTAGATCGCTGAGATTCCAAATAGGAGCGCCAGCAGGTCGCCATAGAACCCAAGGCCCAGTTCATGTGGAAAATTAACGGCGTAAAACCACGGACCCAACACGCTATGAAATGGATTCACAGCGTCAGGCTTGGGAAAGAGAACGCTGACTGTTGTGCGATGGACGAATGGATAAGAAATCCATTGTCCTCCAAAGATCAAAAATGCGACAAGGGATAGCCCAAAGCCGTAATAGAATTCATAGTGATCGAAAATCCAATCGTTTTTTCTTGCTGAAATCAGATACACGATCGCTACTAGGATAATTAATCCCAGTGAGTAACGAGTTAGTGGTGTAAGAATTAGAAGAGGAAGGGAGATTAGAAGTAGTTTTTTGTTTCTTTTTGTTGCTATTATCAGTGTGGCGAGTGCAAGCGATGCTACTGCAACTCCTTCAGTATCCGACAGCATTATTCCAGACCATTGGAACACGTATGGATCCAGTCCAAAGCTCAGGGATGCGAGTGCAGCAAGAATAGGATTCATCATTTCTTTAGCAATCAAAAAACAGCCTATGATTGAGAGAAAATAGAAAACCGACGACAGAATATAGCCATCCGTTACCAAAGGCCCAGTTACTCTGAAAATGAGAGAAAGGGTAAAGGGAATAACAGGAGGTCGCGTTGGATCAAGAGCTTGCTGATATTGGTTAAACCCAGCATATACTCCCGCATTTGTAAGAAAGGAAGCACTGTCCCATTCGAGAGAAAAAACTCTTGAAACTTCCTCAAATTTGAACGCTGCTATTGCGGAAGCAAAGATAACAAGTATGCAAAAGATAAACAGCTCCAGTTTCGATTGCAGAATACCTTTGGAAATCTTTGAAATGAGAGGGCGCTCGAATCTCTCGATATTCCTTTCTTCCAGGACCTGTGTCAAAGATCTTCGGTATCTTACTCAAACACTTAGCTTCGCGCTTTATACATGGACCGTATCAAACTAAAGTACAAATTTCCCTTCTTCTAGTTCAGTAAAATTAATCCAAGAAACCATACGAATCATTCAGAGAGAATATATTGTTAGCATAAGGCGAGTGACTAGAGCTTCTGCAACCATGGAGGGATGCTAAACCAGAATGGGAATGTCACCTGGAGTCCCTCTACCTCTTTCACCTTCCTCCCCCCTCATCGTGATGTCAGTGATGGATAGACTGCTTCATCGCAAGTCTCACATGTCGGTAGATCCCAATTATGTGAACTATACTGTAGCTGTCATTATCCCCGCATTCAACGAAGAAAGAATGATTGTACAGACCGTGAAATCCTGTCTACGCCAGACTAGAATGCCATCTCGAATAATTGTGATTGATGATCTGAGTACAGATAGGACTCCAAATCTTGTCACAAGTCTGTCTGCTATATATTCGAATGTCATACTTGTCAGGAATCAAGTAAAGACGGGCAAGGCAGCGGGCATCAATTATGCGCTGAGGCACCTCACTGAAGACATTGTCATGGTGATCGACGCAGACACCTTCCTTCATACAGAGTACGTTGAAAATATGATCAGGGCATTAAGGTTCTACGGCGCAGCTGCAGCAAGCGGGTATGTAATCCCCTATACGGAAAAAGGAAATCCTTCGCCATTTATGCTCCACAGAGCCTATGCGTACATCTATGGACATGAGGTTGAAAAAAGGGCTCAAGAATCTATCAATGGTCTTATCGTCTTAGCCGGCTGTGCGGCCGCCTACAAGCGGGAAATTCTGATGGAGGTCGGAGGGATGCCATACGATACTATCGTTGAGGACATGGACCTTACGTGGCGGCTGATAGAGAAAGGTTACAAGACCATATTCACCAAAAATGCCTTCGCCTTTACTGATGAGCCTGAAAATTTCAAGAGCTATCGGAGCCAGCTCGATCGTTGGTATGGAGGCTTTTTCGAATGCTTGCACGCTCACAAGTCAAAGATATTCCAATCTCGTTCCTTGAGCTTCTCGATCATTTTCGGTATTCTCCAAGGTGTTTGGACTCCGTTTTTCATCGGCTATCTAATCTATGCATTGTACAATGGAGATCTTTTGACGGGAAGCATTCTAATCGGATTGAACTTCGTTTTGCAGTTTGGGATTACGGCCTTCCAAGCATTTAGGACTAGGAGATTGAAAACGATTATGCGGGGCACTATCATCACATTTGTTCTTTCTATGGTCGACACTTTAATCTGGAACAAGTGCGCCATAAAATATGGGCTGCTTGGACGCAAAGTGAAGAGCTGGAATGTTGGGGTTCAAAGAGCGTAAAAAAACAGAAGACCCGGCATAGCTTTTATCTTGTTGAAATGTCGGCTAACCTAGATCAGGTAACGGGTTTCTTGAAAGTACCAATCCCGATTTATGTCGCAGGTACTTTGATGTTTCTCGTATTTGCCCTGAATCTTTATGTTGGACTAGTGGATCGCAATCTCTTCTTTCCACCAAATACTGTCGAGACTCCTCATTACTACTTCAACTGGGTTATTGCGATTATTGACATAGTCTCCTCTGGTATTCTTTTTCTGAAACCCACCAAAAAACAGCTTGTAGTACTTAGCGGAATCGTCTGGCCGTTTGTCTATATTGGAGCGATCGCGATCGACATCGAGTCGAAATTATGCATCGGAGCCCCTTCTTCAACCTGTTTCCCAACAATAAGTGCCGCTGAAAATTATCTTCTATTCGGCAGTACGTCGTACATGGCAGTAGTTTATTTCTGGCAGTACACTTTTACTCTCATATTGGTCTTGCTAGTAGCTGTTCTAGCTTTTTCACTCGTAGGTTTGTATCTTTTCAATAAAACAAAAAGTTCCATTATCCCGAATATGAATCAAAAGAAAAGTGAACAGAACCCGCCGGATAAAGTGAAGAGCGGGAACGAGGATAGCAAATAGGTCGTCGATTAGAAGCTCGTGCTATCTCCGTTTCTCATTTCGCTTCTCGCTGATCTTTTCATTAACAAATACACAATCAAAAGAACTGAATTAAGAAGGGCCAAAGAGTAGAAGAGATTACCATACAACTGCGGCAAAGAAAAAGAAATTCCAACGATCAACGCTGCTATAAGGAATATCAGAACAACATAGGTCCACCTGGCGGAGGAGAGTTCTTTTAGGTCCTCCCTGCTCGCAGCAACTACAGCAGCTGTCAGAAAGAATACGCTAACGATTATTCCTTCAAGCGAGCCGATAAAAAGGATAAGAATCGAGAAACTTGTAGCCAAGCCAAAACTGAATAGCAAGACCCTTTGATGCAACGAAATTCGGCTGTTCTTGCAGATAAAGAGCCAATTTACGGCTTTCCGGATGTTACGTAGCTTCGTTTAAGAGATACTAGAATTACATGCAGGGTTCAGCCTAAAGCGCGTGGTCAAAGCCTACCCCGATGCGCTATACAAACCCCGGAGTTGGTGAAATAGTAATTGGATATTTCGCAAAGGGATCACAGCGCGGATTCTCTTCTGGTTTCAGAGATCTTCTCTTCGGTCCAAGGCGAAGGAATCAATACTGGCCGTCCTGCTACGTTTCTTAGATTAGCGGTTTGCAACCTTCATTGTTGGTACTGCGACACCAAGTACACCTGGCTATTCAACGAACAAATGCTAGCTCAAGTTCAAAACGAAATGAAGAGAATCGGCATCAATGATACAAGACCCGATTTGAGGGTATACGACAAAAATGAAGAAGCAAAGGAACTTTCTATCTCTGATGTTCTAAAACAAATCCTCGCATTTGATTGCCCTCACCTAGTGATCACAGGCGGAGAACCGCTGCTCCAACAGGATAGTTTGTGTGCCCTTTTAGAAGGACTAATGAGAGAAAGAAGGTTCTTCGTTGAGCTAGAAACAAACGGAACGATAAAACCAAGAAAAGAGATACTGGATATTGTTAGTCAGTGGAACGTTTCGCCTAAACTAGCCTTCGCTGGGAATGGTTCTTATGCGAGCGAGAAACCAGAGTGCTTTGAGACTTTCAAGAAACTCAACGCCTACTTCAAGTTCGTCATTCAAAGCGAGAAGGACTTGAAGGATTGTGAGGAAATAGTCCAAAAGTACTCTATCCCGAAAAACAAGGTTGTGCTCATGCCCGAGGCAATCAATTCGAGACTTCTAGAAGAAAGGGGTAGGATGCTATCCTCTTATTGCAAAGACAAAGGGTACAAATTTAGCACTAGGTTGCAAATACTTCTCTACGGAAATGCACGAGGAAAATAAAATGTCTGAAAACCTGATAGAGGAAAAAACTAACCGCAATGCTGTTGTCGTCGTCAGCGGAGGTCTGGATAGTTGCGGCGTTGCCGCTTATTGGAAACGCGGGGGCTACGATCTCTATCTCTTGACTTTCAATTATGGTCAGAGAGCATCTCAAGAAATCACTCGAGCGAAAGAAATTGGCAAAGAGCTTCAAGCAAACGATCACAAGATAATTGATATTTCCTTCATGAAAGAGCTGTATGGCTCTTCGAACGTCTTGACTGACGAAACAAAACAGATGCCCTCCTCATTCCGGAGCAATATTATAGTCCCAATTAGGAATGCGGTTTTTCTTACTGTAGCAACCGCTTACTCTTTCAGCATTGGAGCAAAAGTTGTAGCGTACGGTGCGCATCTCACCGATCAGCCGTACCCGGATTGCCGTCCCGAATTTGCAAAGGAATTGGCTAATGTTCTAAATTTGGGTGACATTGATGCAATCAAACAAGGATCTCATCCTGAAATTACTATTTGGAGCCCTGCGGTTCAAGGCCTCTCGAAAGATGCATTGCTGAAGATCTCCTTTGGAATCTTGGGCAAAAAGCTATACAGAACCTGGAGCTGTTATTTGGATGGTTCCTTGCAATGCGGGCGATGCGAATCTTGCAACAATAGAAAAAAAGCATTTGAGCTCGCCGGCCTTGAAGATCTCACGGAGTACGCTTCTTAGTTATCTTCTAGTGAAACAGTTATAGGTTCCTGACCGAACCTTTTCGAAAGTCATTCGTTACGCGGGGGTCGCCCAGCCTGGTCAAAGGCGCGAGACTTTCGAAAACATTGGCGCGAAGCTCAGGTTTCTAGTCCTCCAAAATGAATCTGGAATAAGAGACCTCGTCCCTTAGGGGTTCGTGGGTTCAAATCCCACCCCCCGCACCTATTTACTATCATTTACTCTGTAATACGGAATAGCATATGGCAACTGCATCAAAGAAGCTGAAATAACGTTCAATGTACGTGTATCTCATCTCCTCGAAGA
>JARCRS010000004.1 GCA_029850555.1 archaeon
AGTGAATGCAGTTAGAGATCTGACAGATCCCGGCGCTTTTTCCTTGAACGCAGTGCTTCTCGGTCTAGGGGTAATTGCTCTTATTGCGGTTGTGACCATGGGCGCAACTTTGTACTTGTTTAGAAAAGTAGTTAGCTAAGGTAGCTAAGGGAACTAGAACGGAGTCCGTCGGGTGTTATCCGGTGTTAGACTATCGAGTAGTGTCGCCAGATACAATTGAGACCCTCGTTCTTGGAAAGGTCTTCGTAATTTTTTTCATGGGAGAAGCCGGACGAGGTATTCCCTATACTGGTGTGTACTTCAATGACATGAGGTACTTAGACTACTACGCATTGAAACTTGGCAACTCCCTACAATCCCCCACCAAGATAGAAAAGAACGGCGCATTTCTGAAATACGAATATTTCGACAATGCGAGCAAAAAGACGACAAGAACTGTCCGATTATTTTATGATGGAATAGAAGAAGAGATCCGAAGTGAGTCGGCTCAGCAAGTTCATCTAGAAATCTCTCCAGCTTTTTCAGATCTATTTTACGTTCGCGAGCTGGTCGGTGGAACTAATGATGAGAAACGATGGCGTTTCAAACATAAGACGATTTTCAAAATCGCAAAAGATAGCTGCGAAATTGATTGTATGGGAACGCACGTGCCCATCCTCAAGATGTTTGTACATTCAAGAGGCATTATCAGAAAAGAACGCAGACTCTTAATCAATCCAAAACAAAGACATTTCAAAATACTCATAAGTTTCAGCAAGAGCCGCGTGGCACAACATTTCACTATGTCATCTCTCTACGAGAGCTTCCCAAAGGTCAGCTGTGACAATTTACTCTTTCAGTCTCTTTACTCAGATTCTGTAATCAATCTTTCGAATACGCTAGACTGCCCTAAAGGAAATTCATCTTTTCCGCTGAGCGGAGTTCCATGGTATCATGCAATTTTTGGTAGGGATTCCGCGATAACCTCACTTCACAGTATTTTGTTCCATCCTCAAATTGCAAGGAGCACAATATTAACACTGGGAGATCTAATTGGCAAGAAATTTGACAAGGGGACAGAAGAAGAGCCAGGGAAGATAATACACGAGAAACGTTTCGGAATCATGAGTGGAAGAGATCCTAAACTTAAAGGATACTATGGCTCAGTGGACGCGACTCCTCTTTACGTTCTGACCTATCTTGATTACATGAAGCATCATCCTCAAGACAAGAGCGTGGCCTCATTTGAGAATGTTGCATTAAAGGCTCTACAATGGATCAAGCGAAAGGTTGCGAACGAACGTTTGCTAGGATACTCGCCCAGTACTTTGCCAAATAATCAAGCCTGGAAAGATTCTACTGACTCTGTATCTCACTCAGATGGATCTCTACCTCCGCATCCGTTGTATCTGATTGAAGTGCAAGGTTATGCAGCGAAGGCAATGAGGGAGGGAGCTACTATAGCTCCGAGCGACTCAGAAGGCGAAGAAATGCAGACGTTATCCTCACAGCTCAGCAGAACGATAGAGGAAAGGTATTGGTCGGAAAAATTACACTATTTTGGAGAAGCCTTGGATGGAAACGGACGACTAACAGAAATATTGACTTCGAATCCAGGACACCTTTTGTGGATGAGCGTAATCCAAGAGAAACGGGCAAAGGCGATTGCCAGAGTTCTTGTCGACAGAGATTCGCTGAATTCAGGATTTGGGGTAAAGACATTAGCGTATAACGAAGTAAGGCACGATCCTACGTCTTATCATAACGGTTCAGTCTGGCCCCATGACAACATGATCATGTTGTGCGGACTTGCAAATTACGGTCTAGTTGACGAATTTTCACTTCTGCTCTCCGAGTTGCTTAGGGCATATGATGCCTTGGGTCTAAGGGGACTGCCAGAGCTTTTCAGCGGTGAAAGAGCTGAAAAGCTAAGGAGCCTGAATCCTATGGGCACCTTTCCAATACCTTGGTCCGATGCAGGAATCTTTGGAATTATTCATTCAATGCTTGGTCTACGTTTTGAAAATGAGGATGGAGGAACCAAGAGAAAAATAATCTTATCACCAACAGTTCCTTCATGGCTAAACAGGTTATCGGTCAACGGACTTTACATCATGGACGGGAGAATGAAGATCAATTTAGAGAGGAGAGGAGAAAAAATTGCCGCGAATTTCTCTTTTCCAAGTGAACCAAAGAAAAATGTAAAGGTCGAAGTTTTGGATTGAAGGTAATCATAAAAACGATTAGTTCGGAATCGTGCCCAGCCAATTCATTTGAGTTCTAAAAATTCTCCACAATCGCGAAAAAGTTCGTTCTTCGAGATTCCTGTAATAACTAAGTACAAGCCAATTACTGGTTACGGCATAATTGGAAACACTAGGACAATTTCACTCGTAGGCTACGACGGATCTATAGATTGGTGCTGTCTTCCAAAGTTCGATTCTCCAAGTGTTTTCGCCGCAATTCTTGATCATAAGGTGGGAGGTCGCTGGAGCATAGCGCCAGTAGGAAAAGCAAGCTCAACGCAACGATATATCGAGAATACGAACATACTGCAAACGGAATTCATAATCCGAAACTCGCGTGTGATTCTTACGGATTTTATGCCGTGCTCCCTACATTATGAAGACGCATGGGCCTCACCTCCGGAGATACATAGAATCGTTGATTGCGTCAAAGGCAAAGCTACCATTCGAATGCGAATCGAACCGAGATTCGAGTACGGTCTTAGTCTACCAGAAATGTCAACAAGTAAGAACGGCCTATCGATGAGAAATCAGAAAAATGAAATGGTACTTGCCTCGAGTGTTGATATCAATATTCAGAAACAAGGACTCGCCGTCGCTGATTTCAAAATCTCCAAAGGTCAGAGGGAGACTTTCGTTCTAAGCTACGGTGAATATGATCCAAGACGTGTGGATGAATATCAGACACGATCACAATTTCTAAAAACAGAAGCATTTTGGAAACAATGGGTTGGGCATTTGAACTATAGGGGCAGATGGAGGGAGTCGGTGTTTCGCTCTGCTCTAACTTTGAAGCTGCTTACATATTCGCCTACTGGCGCCATGCTAGCCGCTCCTACGACTTCGCTCCCGGAAGCAGTTGGAGGGGGTCGCAATTGGGACTATCGCTTCTCATGGATAAGGGACTCTGCAAATTCTCTTTGGGCTTTTCGACTCCTGGGAGACAAAAGTGAGGCAGAAAAATTTCTTCATTGGCTTATAGACAACAATCCATCTCTTGACTTAGACCTCAAACTAATGTATTCGATTGACGGAAGTTCCAATATCAAGGAATCAGTTCTAAGCCATCTAGAAGGCTATCGTGGATCGTCACCAGTTCGAATTGGAAATGCGGCCGTGAATCAGTTCCAGATGGATGCATATGGATACATGCTCGATGCTTTGTATTATTCCACTAGGCATGGGTCGAATGTCTCTGAGGATATGTATTACAGATTTGTCAAACCGCTTGCGCGCTATATTTGCGAAAACTGGAGAAAGCCCGGAAACGGCATATGGGAAATTCGCGAATGGAAGGACCATTATGTGTATACTCAAGCGTGGTGCTACGCTGGACTAGAGAGAGCGGTCAAAATAGCCAAAATTACGCGACACAGTGAAGATACTGCTCCCTGGCTCTCTACAATGAAGGAAATCAAGGCGGAAATACTAGAGAAAGGTTGGGACGAGAAGAAAAAGTCATTTGTGATGAGCTATAAAAATCGCCAATTGGATTCTGCAAACCTGATGCTTCCACTTATCGGCTTCATAGAGCCGACAGACAAAAAGATGAAACTAACTGTGGATGCGATAAGAAAAGAATTAGGGCATGGAGCGCTTTTGTATCGCTACAAAATCAAGGATGGATTGCGGGGAAAAGAGGGAGCGTTTCTTTTGTGCAGTTTTTGGCTAGTGGCCTGCCTAGCTAAAGAGGGCAAAGTGGAAGATGCTATGGAAGTGTTTAATGAATTACTAACTTACTCGAACCATCTGGATCTATACTCTGAAGAAGTCGACCCGTTGTCTGGAGAAGGGCTAGGAAATTTCCCACAAGCCTTTAGCCATATGGGACTCATTATGGCAGCTAATGAGCTGGATAGAGTTCTTGACTCAAAAGTCGGGTCTGTCCGTTGAACTTGCGCCTTATCGAACTTAATGACAAAGACGCGGATATCACACTGAAAATGGCACGGCTTGGTTTGCCAAAGTAGGTAAGATGAAGAAGTGCCGGCAAGGTCGCCTAACTGCGACGAAACTGATGAACCTCTCGATAGAAATCGCATCATTCGCTAACCGAGATCTTTCTGCATAAGAATTGGACCTCACAGCTTTTCATTTTGTAGAGGTCTCCTACTGAAGATCAAGATTCCGAAGTTTCTAGCAATTATGTAGAATTTTATTCTACATAATTTCAAATTTATGACATTGGTTTTCTGCTTAATTAGTTGCGTTGATGGGACGTGTCTGATTTCGGTCGCTCTCGAAGGAAACGGGTACTAACGCTTTAATAAAAGATGGAAGTTTTTGATAAAACATGAAACGAAATCTGAAAGGAATTTCCACTGTGGCTATTGTAATCATCGTTGTAATAATTATCATCGTAGCTGGCGTTGGGGTGTATTACGCGACTACGCTGAGTAAGCCATCGACAACTACAATTAATTTCTATGAGAGCTTAGCCAGTTCCGAAGATAGTTATTTCACTAATACTATCATTCCTGAATTTGAATCAGCTAATCCTGGCTATAGTGTGAAACTCATCAATCTTGGATCCGGTCAACCTCCTACTGAACTAGCGACCCTAGTTTCTAGCAATTCCGTCGGGGTTTCGCTGTTTGGCTTGGATAATCTAGCAGTAGGGACACCGCTGTATGCTGGAGATCTAATGAACCTTACTTCAATTGTATCTACGATGATGCCAAGTACTCTCATATCTAGCGCCACAAATATGGTGAACTATGAGAAGAGCATATTCCATGGAGTCTACTTTATTCCTTTCAGGTCCAATATTCCACTAGTCTGGTACAACAAGCAGGCATTTGCAAGCGCCGGTATCACTTCCCCACCTGCGACTGATGCTCAACTCTTGGCCGACGCAAAAGCCCTGGGAGCGGGGTCAGTAATGTTCCAAGGCGCAGGAACTACGGGAGGACACGGTGGTTCCAGCACGGGAACAGAACTATACCAGTGGATGGTTCAGGATGGAGGAGATCCCTTCCTCTTTAATGATACAGGCGACATTACAGCATTTCAGTTCTTGGATAACCTCAGTGCATACTTCAATTCAGGGTACACGTCGGGATATTGGGGCAGTTACACCGGTCTTGCCAATGGAGGTTATTCATTGCTTGACTACCAGTGGCCATATATCTACGGCTCGCTGACGAATGCTACCTTTCACATGACGAATCAGACTCTTGGAGTCTATCCAGGACCGAATGGCACCGCAAATGGAAACCACTTACTTGGTGGAGACGTCCTCGTGATACCAAAAGGTGCCTCAAATCTAGGTGCAATAGAGAAGCTTGCAAACTTCCTTCTTAGTCCAACCGCACAGAAACAAACCCTGATTGCGCTCTCTTGGGTGGCAGTAAACTCTCAAGCTTATAGTAATTTGCCGTCGAACACTACGACTGTGGGAACAGCACTGCAACAGGCAATCAGCGAGGGAGTTTTCCTTAGGAATCCCACGCCATGGATAACAGAGTGGCAGGTATATGCAAGCGAGGCTTTCTATGCTATAGTGGTTAAC
Organism: archaeon; assembly: GCA_029850555.1. Classification (GTDB taxonomy): domain Archaea; phylum Thermoproteota; class Nitrososphaeria; order Nitrososphaerales; family CADDZS01; genus JASHOD01. The sequence continues at coordinate 5,737 of JARCRS010000004.1, forward strand.
CATGGTGCATACGGTTCGATACAATCCACACTTAGTGGATACAATCAGCAGATGTACAACTACATAAAGTCGAACTACAACTCGACTGTTGCTCAACAGTATGAAAGTGGTGCGTTTGCACCAATCTCCGTCTAGACAGGACGGGAGCTTCTAGACCAGGGTTATACATTGTGATGGCAAAAAGATCTTAACTGTAAGCTCCTAGATGGCAGGAAGTGGACGTTAGAAGTAAGACATGAAATGGACCGAGAGGCGCATTTCACTCTTACTTATACTGCCTGCTGTCGTGTACGTTGTCGCCTTCGCATTTTACCCGATAATTCTTGCAGTGTATGGAAGTTTTCAGACACACGCTTATCATAATGTCCTCAGTAACTATGTAGAACTTCCTTCGTTCGGCTTGTACGATGCAATAGACAATACAGTCTATGTGACACTTGCGGCGCTCGCGTTTCAATTTTTCATAGCTTTTGTTGTTGCGAACATACTAACTAGGCAGTTTAGAGCACGCCCATTTTTCTTTGTGCTAATCATTCTCCCATTTGCTACAGCAACAGTTGTTGCGGGCTTCATATTCGGAGTGATATTTTTTGGGTATGGAAGCTTAGGATATGCCAATTCATTCCTAAACCTCGTAGGACTTCCTGCAGTCAATTGGACCGGATCATATGGAACCAGTCTTCTAACGCTTGTTTTGGCGGACGGCTGGAAAAATATTCCAATAGTTGCTCTAATACTCATGGCAGGAATGACAACAATTCCACAAGATATCTACAGGGCGGCGGAAGTAGATGGAGCAGGTAGCGTATCAAAATTTTTCCGTTTGACACTTCCGAACATGAGAAGCTACATTGCGATAGCTCTCATCATTCGAGGAGTGAGCGAATTCAACATATTTGCGATTGCGCTGCTTGATTTTCCACATACCTTGCTTACGACATTGACCTATGGTCTTCGTGATTATAGCAATCCTTTCATTTCCGAAGCTTCCGCCACTATTCTTCTTGGTTTCGTTCTCGCTTTCACTCTAATTGTAGTCTATTTCAGAGGTAGAGGAAGAGAATGAACGGAAAACTTGTTCGAAGGATTCTGTTTTACATAGTTGTAGTAATAGTTACTATGTATTTTCTCTACCCTTTGTATATCCTATTTCTAATGGCCTTCACTCCGGTTCAGTACACCTTGGGCGCTCTAAGACCCCCGCTGATTCCTCCAGCCCTAACTCTTTCTTACCTTTACACTGCTTTTCAGAGTACTGATCTTATTGATCCTCTAATTATAAGCCTCGAAACTGCCTTCATTGTAGGTGCAATCGCTCTAGCTATAGGCATACCAGCTGCATACGGTCTCACTAGACTCAGCCGCAGGTTATCAAACGGAGTTTCAACACTGCTATATGTTACAAATATGATGCCTGCGTTGGCCATAGCAATTCCGATAAGTGTTGAATTCATTGATGTTGGAAAATACATTCCTGGAGGCCTCTTTGACACACCTCTGGGACTGGCTCTTACTCAAGAGCTTGTGGTACTACCCCTTACAATATTTATCTTGGTTGGTGCATTTGAATCGCTCCCAAAAGATCTCGAAGCTCAAGCGAGGGTTGATGGAGCAAGTATGCTTCGAACACTATACTTGCTCCTTGTTCCGCTAGCGAAGGCAGGTGTAGCCGCGGCCTTTCTACTCGCGTGGATAATGTCTTGGGATGAGTTCACCTATGCTGCATTACTCGTCCCGATTAATCCGACGCTTCCACTCGTAATTTATCTCAATATAACGAGGGGAAACATACTGGCTTCATCTGCGTTTGCACTGATAGTAACTGTACCAGTTTTAATATTGGCCCTGTTTTTACAGAGATTCTTAAGAGGAGAGCTTCTGACGGCAGGTCTAACAGGATGACATCCACTAAGCTAGAGCTCGTCAGCCTTTCGAAGAGTTATGGCAAGAAGAATGTGATCAATAAGCTCTCACTAGAGGTGAAGGCGGGAGAATTCTTTGTGGTTCTTGGGCCGTCCGGAGAGGGAAAATCAACACTCCTAAAGATGATGGCAGGAATAGAGGCTCCTGATAGCGGACGTGTCATGATAGATGGGCAAGACGTAACTGATCTCCCACCGAACAAGAGAAACATCGCGATGGTCTTTCAAAGCTATGCGCTGTACCCAAATATGACAGTTCGAGGGAATATTGAGTTCCCTCTCAAGATGCGGCATATTTCAAAAAACGAAATAAATCGTAAAGTCATAGAAGCGGCCAAATTGCTAAAGATAGATGAAGTTGTCGATAAACCTGTTACCAAGATAAGCGGTGGTCAAAAACAAAGAGTAGCTCTAGCTAGAGCGATTGTGAGAAACCCCTCACTCTTTCTTTTGGATGAGCCTCTGAGCAATCTTGATGCCAGAACCAGATTCAGTGCAAGAGGTGAGCTGAAGAGGATCCAAAGGGAATTGGGTCAGACGTTTGTTTTCGTAACTCACGATCAGAAGGAAGCAGCGAGCCTTGCAGACACGGTGGGTGTCCTCCATCAGGGGAGCTTTGAACAAATTGCTTCATTTCAGGAAATTTATGACAGTCCAAAAACAAGATGGATAGGGGACTTTGTAGGAGACTTCCCAATGAATTTTATTCCAGCTGACGGACATTCGGAAATGGGTTTCAGGCCAGAGTGGGCAAGCCTCGTTGAGAACGGGACAAAAGGCGCAACATCTGCTACGGTCGAGTCAATCGAGAGAGTCGGCGACGTTTATTATCTGTTCTGCAGACTGCAAAATGGTCTGGCAGTAACTCTGAAAGGAGCCGATGGCAGAGAGATTGGAAGCACGATTTCGTTTAGCATAGACCGATACAATACTTATGACAAGCCTGCGTCAAAGGATGCTACTCTTGTAAGCTGATTCAAGATTCTGCTTTAGGAATATCTTCTTCTTTCGATATTTTCAACACATTTCTTAGAAAGAACATCGCGACTAATATCAATCCTCCGCCAAGATATTGGAAAGGAGATAACAGGACTCCCAAGAAAACGTACGAAGCAACCGAAGCCATTATCGGCTCGCCAGTCGCGGTGATGGAAGCTTCCGTTGCAGTTAGAGATTGCAAGCTTCTCACATAAAGGCCATATGCAAGCACAGTTCCGAAGAAAGCTACAAATACAATTAGAGCAATAATAGGGAGAGTAAATTCTTGGTGGATCAATGTGGCAGTTCCAAATGGCAAAGAGGCTACACCTGCAATCAAAAATCCCCACGCTGTTATAGACCAAGACCCGTAAACTTTTGTTAGAGCCTTTGACGCAATAGTATAGTAAGCGGCGGCGACTGCACATAGCAAGCCAAAGATGAATCCGAGAAGAGTAATGTGAAGCTCAAGAGTTGGTCCGCTAATAACTAATAGAATAGTGCCAAACATCGCAAGTGATATGGCGGCAGCATGTGAAAAAGTAAATTTGTAAACATGCACTAGTATTTCATATGTTGCTACGATCGGCAAGAAGAGTAGCTGGAGCAATGTCGCCACGGCGACATTCGCATAGTTTATTGAAAGAAAGTAGAAGAGCTGAGAAGGCAAAATTCCAAAGATTCCAAAGATAATTATTTGCTTTGAATGATCTTTAGGCCATTTTGGTTTAAACCAGACGAAAAGGAGGAGGCTCGCAATGAAAAGCCGCAACGTAACAAGACCTATCGGCGGGAAGAGGTACCTTTGGAAAAGAACTTGCGCAGCAGTCCCGGAGAGTCCCCAAAGACAGGTTGCAAGTACTGCTACGCCGAATGCTCCTGCCTTGCTCTCCGCTTTACTTTTCATCTTTTCGCAAAAATGAGGAACTGACGCAACTAATTATAGAAACCGCTTTACAATCTGCGCTGGATCTGTGTTTTGGCCTTCTTCTTTTACACCGGGATAATAGTTCAGGATCTAGATAGATCAATCAAGTTCTATACCGAAGTAATGGGCATGAAATTACTTGGGAGGATGAAGAACCTGTACACGAATGGCGAATTTGCCGAGCTCGCGTCACGCGAAGGAGAATTGCCCTATCTTGAACTCAATTGGTACGCTGACAAGAAAGCCTATACAAACGGAGATGAGCTAGATCATCTTGGTTTTCTTGTTCAAAACGCGTATGAAGAGCTCGAACGGCTAGAGAAGCTTGGTGTTCAGATAGCTCAAAGGCCATATGAGACAAAAAATCATGTAATCTTTTTCGCAAAAGACCCAGACGGAATTTGGTTTGAGGTACTGTCGAAGAAACACAAGGACGCAATACCGAAGAACGTGAACCTTTAAGAAGTACGGAACACATTCCATAAAACAAATATACTATTTACATTTACTGTAGATTCTATATGTCAACCGTCCAAGTCGACGAAGAAGTCAAGAAGAAGCTCTTCAGTTATGCCGCAAGATTGCAAGAGAAATCTGGCAGAAAGGTTTCTCTGAGCGATGCAATCGACACTCTCCTTGATTCCCAGAATGAAGGATTTCCCCCAAACTCAGGTAAAGAACGAATGCTTTCTATGTATGGCATATTGGAAGGCGAAACTAAGGTGGCGAGAAGGACTCTACAAGAACTTAGGCAAAGCGAGGAAAGGATATTTGAGCGTAGATACCCAGAATCTAAGCGGAAGTCTCGTGCTTGATACAAGCATTCTTCTAGAGTATTTCGGCGCAACACCTCTAGGCAAGATAGTTAAGGAGTACTTTGCAAGCTTAAGGCCGACAGACAAAGTCCATCTTCACCTCCACACCATATCTGAGTTATTTTATCTTCTTTGCAGAATAAAAGGAAGGGCTTTTGCTTCAAGCAAGTTGAACGAGATGCTTGAGCTAAATTTTATCACTGTGCACAATTCAACTAGTCTTGCATTTAGTGCGGGCGAACTAAAGTGCGCACATTCAATATCGTTAGCAGATTGTTCTTGCCTTGCGACCGCGGAATTTCTTGGAATCCCGGCAGTCTTCCGCAGAGAGAAAGAACTCGAACACGATCTCTCTAGAAGACCATTTCGCACTCGAGTAATCTTGCTTGCATAGGAACATAGATCTCGTATCCATTGCTAAAATGAAGACATGTTGGTCGACAAATATTCAAATTAAATGACTTCCTCGAAGTGCGATGATCTCCCTCGATCAGAACAAGAATCAAGAAACCTGGATTTCGTTTTCGGGCAAAAATGCTTGAGTTAATCAGAAAGTCCGCTTGGACTAAGGAAAGACGCTTCTTACTCTACAAGTATCTCGATGTAAAACCGAATCACATCGTTGTTGATGTCGGTTGCGGCACCGGGGCATTCAGTCGTGTGATTGCCGAGAAACTCGATCCAAAGAAAGGTGGAAGAATAATTGGAATAGATCGGAATCCCGAGCTTTTGAGAGAGGGACGAAAATTCGCTGAGATTGCTAGCTTTGGAAAATTAATTTCCTTCAAGAAAGGAGACATCATAAAGTCAATCCCTCTTCCAGATAACTATGCGGATAGGGTCATCTGCCAAGCCTGCCTTTGGCTCATGACTGAGCAGGATAGGCAAAGAGCAGTTAACGAAATGATACGCGTTTGCAAGCCCGGCGGACTAATTGGGGCATGCGAGAGCGCAATCGATTCTTCCGTCAGCTACATAGAAGGAGATGAACACCACAACAGACTCTTGAGGAAACGCAACATTGCAATGGTAGAAGGTTACAAGAAACGTTATGGTTACGATCGAAGAATTGGCTACTTACTCCCCAAACTATTCAAAGATCTTGGTCTCGAAAGAATAAGACTAGATGGCATAGCTCATATTCACTTTCAAAGCGATGACCGAGTTCCAATGGACTTCAAGATGGAAGAGAAAAGAGATTCAAAACTATATCCTTCGCGGGTACTTGCAAAGTATGGCAAACTCCGTGATAACAGAAATAGGCGAGCTTTCATCGAAAAGATGGAACCTTCACTTCTTGCTGGTGGCATGAGCTTCAAAGAAATAATCGAACTCATGCACTTTCAAAAATCCCGCGCTGAAAGATTTCTCAAGAATCCGGATCTTTTCAAAGAAGATACCTCGGTCGATGCAGGGATAACTTTCATAACAACTGGTCTCAAGCCAAAGCAGGGAAAATGATCAATATTCGACCGGCTCTTGTTTCAGACGCCTTGAACATCTCTAAGGTTCACATAGACACTTGGAAGACAACCTATCGAGGCATTGTTCCACAGGATTATCTTGACAATCTCTCCTACAAAGAAAGGGAGGAACGATGGATCAAGATACTGACTGACACAGAATTTATCAGATCAAAGAAGAGCTTCACTTTGGTTGCCGAAGATGAGAAGTTTGGGATTGTAGGCTGGGCAGGCAGAGGGAGATAGCGCTCAGGAGATCCAATCTATCTTGGTGAGTTGTACGGGATTTACATTCTCCGAGAGTGGCAAAAGAAGGGGATTGGTCGAGAGCTCGTGAGGGAGACGGCTCGACGTTTAATCAAAGATGGATTTGATTCAATGCTAGTTTGGGTTCTTGCTGACAATCCCTCAAGAGCGTTCTACGAGTTGCTCGGAGGAAAACAAATTCGGAATAAATCAATAGCAATCGGCGGAGCGGAATTGGAGGAAGTAGCATACGGATGGCTGCAGGTTGATGAAATTCTGAGATAGAACAGACAATATGACCGAAAAGAGAATTTGTCCAGTCTGCATGAAGGAAGTCGAAGTCGAATTCGTTCGTAAAGCAGATGTTGATTTGAAAATTTGCAAGAGCTGCGGGGCAGCTATTTCGATACTGTACAAAGAACTTTGAAAGAGAAAACAATAGAAGAGATTGGATAATCCTAAAAGAATCAGGCTACAAGTATGAAGAGAAGCAACCAGAGATCTTCTCCTCTCCGACGAGGAACAGAGCGAGCTTCTTTGATTGCGAGACTCATTTCTTGGTTTGATAGTTACGTCGAACTTTATACGATTGATCCAGTTAGAATCGAGAAAGCTCTCAAGAATTACGAAGGAACTGATCTAGACCAGATCTGGAAGAGTGTGAAGAATGATGTTGATCACATCGTGGATCTACCAACAAAATCTTCTGACATTGAAAAATATTCTAAACGCGCCTCAAGATCAAGAGTCCTTTCAATGCTCGTCGGGGCAGGAACTTTCGTGGTTTTGATCATCTACCTCTACTTCCAATCTCAGCTCAAATTTCTTGGTGGACAGGAGCTCGTTATATTAGTCCCAGCAGCAATGATTGCATTGCTATACGGGTTCTTTATGTACACAATGCTTTCGACGCGGGCTTTGAACAAGGCGATGAGAACTTTCTACGACCAACATGCCGGGGAACTTTCAAAACAAAAATCTCACATGCGCGACGCGACGCAGCAACTCATAGACCGACTATCAAGAGAGATCTATTCGCACGGATTTGAACCAAATAGATTCAAATTTCGATTGTTCCATTCGAATTACAAGAACATCGCGGTTGTTGGAAAAAGCGGTGAGAAGTTTGTTTCAATCATCAAACC
>JARCRS010000005.1 GCA_029850555.1 archaeon
TGCGCCTTGCGGTTTTTGAAGAAAGTGAGCGGCGAATGTTCCCCGTGTTTGTTGGTGTTTTGAAACTACCAAGTTAAGTCAACTTTTGGTTAGAATTAGTACGGCAAGTATGGCTATATATCTATATCGGATGCGATATAGGGCTCGACATTGGTGAGCTCTGAAAACTCCTCTTGGCTAATCCCGTTTTAATTTTGTATAATCGTTTGATTATCGCAGTTAAGGAATTTCGCGAACAATCTGGAATTGTATTGAACCGATAGATTGACTTATGTCAAATAGAGGCAGCTTCTTTAAGAAGACATTTCCCCCGCCTGAATGCAAGCTGAATACAGTTTGTTGAATATGTTAAACCGCTTGCGCGACCATATCGAACGACACAAGTCGGCATATTTCGATGGAATTGTAGGGTTATTCTACATTTGGCTGGCAACTTTCGGGCTAAGAAAATTCTTGCAGGGTAGCCGGTGGACTTGTGGATATCTTCTTGGTCTGTCTGTAGCAGCAAACTTAGTTACGGCTGTGCAAGTCTTCAGTGCAGTTTACCGGCCCTGTCCAAGTTTATCCGAAGAAATATCATGGTATCACTGGTAACAATCCATATGGCGTGGCCAAAGAAAGTTTCAAGTGGACGCTTTCGCCTAACAAGAATGATTCGGTCAATTTCAAATTCGCACTACTTGCAATCAATCACCAATAGGGCCTTTCACGGAATCAAGAGGCGAGATCTAATCGAGATCGTATCCCTGTTGCTTTTTTCAAAGGTTGTAGTCTTTGCGAGTGCTTTAGATGCCGTGAAAAGTGGAAACTTTCTTTACATTATGAGTATTCGCTGGGACAGCAATTTTTTCCAACAAATAGCTCAATACGGGTATCCTTCCAACACCAATTCTGGCACATACGCTTTCTCTCCATTGTTTCCTTCGCTGATAGCATTGCTTCACTACGTCACTGGTTCCTACTGGGTTGCCGCTCTCGTCCTTACAAATGTCCTAAGTTTCATATTCGTCTTGTTGATGTTGAGATTCTTCGGTTTCGAAGCAGCAGTACTGGCCTCTATGTTTCCAACATTTGTCCTCTTCACCACAGTCCCATACGCTGACATCTTGACGATGATCTTTCTACTGCTATCGTTTGTTCTGTTGCTTCGAAAGATGCATTTGTTTTCTGGGGCATTGTTTGGTCTTGCCATTTTCAATTCATACAATCTTGTCTATACTATCCCGGCCTTCATCTTGTACATATTGCTACAAAGAAAATCGCAAGCCTCTGTTAGTAAAAAGTTGGCAAATCTCGCGGTGTTCTTGGTTCCTCTGATCATTACTGGCATTGGAATTCTAGCATTTTACGCAGTAAGCACTGGAAACATGTTCACTTACCTAAAACTAGAGAGCGAGTACTGGGGGGCAGAGTTTGTCTCTCCTCTGACGCAAGCTGCCTGGATTCTAAATACTAACGGTCAGGGCTGGTTCACAAATCAAGGTTGGACCGTCCTCGGAGTACGTCTCTATCCAGCCTACTGGCTCATCAGAAATACATTATTCCAATTATTTTACATTATAGGAGCAGTTCTTCTGATCAAAACTAAAGTTTCTCTAAACTCGCCTCAGAATGAACCGTCAGCTTCTCCGAGCGTCGGTAGAGGATCAGACGCGAATCTTCTATTCTGCATTTTTTCATTTCTTGTTATCGTGCCATTATTTTTCATCGATGGAACGCCTTCGGTTTCTATACCAAGACTGTTGCTTCCGGCTTTCCCCATCTTCTTAGCTTACTCAGATAGGATCTCTAGGAAGAAATTGCTCGATGTGTATGTCTTTGCATCTTTGGTGATTACGATCTGGGTGACACTTTCATTCATGGAAGCGTTTTTCGCTTGAGAAGCACGTTGTAGTAATCAATCGGGCCGACTTTTTGCATATCTCTTTTCACATGCTGACCGCAAGGGCTGGATTCATTCCGTAGTAAAAAGGCGGTAAGATAGCATTATCCATCAGAATTTGAGGAGGTAGACATGTTATATCTATGCAGTTTCCAATCGTTATTCTGTAGAATAACTTCAGAGCTAGAAAATCGAACCATACTTCGATCGAAAGCGCAACAGGTTAATGTGTTGTTAACACCGATCAGGCTCAAAAGCTGAGTGTCGTATGGAAGCGACGAAGATGTTGATGTTTGAGTCTTTATGTTTAAGGAGATATAGGTTGCAAATGTTCCTGCCAATATCGCATCACCAGCATCAGTCGTAACTGTGATAAAAAAGCAGTAATAGACCCCGACAGAAATATGTGTTATGCCATCGTTTTGACGGTACTCTATAAATTATGTGGAAATTGAACGGATCAAGGTTGAAACTGATGGGAGGAGTAACCTCCAACACCGATCAATTTGACATTGTAATTGTAGGAGGAGGTATACTAGGAGTCACAATTTCTTATTGGCTATCTGAGCTTTACGATTGCTCTATTGCCTTAATCGAAAAGGAAAGCGAGATTGGAAAACATGCCAGCTCAAGAAATACTGGATTACTTCATCGGCC
>JARCRS010000006.1 GCA_029850555.1 archaeon
GGAAGCTCGTAGCATATCTAGAAGAAAGCAAGAGCGAGTTCTGAGTTTCAGATTCCCCGCTCTCCAGCTATTTTATCCGATTCATAGATCAAAGAGGACTATTTGCTAATGGTCATGAGCGGGTAGGGACGTATACTTCCAATATACAAAACAGGTTTGTAATCTTCGAATCTCCAGTACTCATCTTTCGTAAAATCTTGTATTGCTCTCGCAATACTAACCCTTCCGATGAAAAGATCGTGGTCTCCAGTAGTAAGACGCTTCTGAACTCTGCAAATCGCAAAAGCGCAAGCGCGTTTTAAAACAGGTGCTCCTCTGACAATCACGTATGGAATCTTATTTTCTTTCAACTTATCGCTGCTTTGACTCTCCGACTCTGATGTTTTCGCCAGATCCAAAATGACTCTTCGAGAGCTTTCGGGATTGAAGTTTACCCAATTAATTGAAAATAGCAAACTAGAGCGAATTATCTTGTTCGTCCTGATTCCTTTTTTCAACGCGATTGAAATCAATGGCGGCGAATCAGAGACTGGTGAGCAGCTATTTGCTGGCATTGCTGCCACGCCTTTTTTGGACTTTGAGCAGATTATCACGGGCACCTGTGGATTGAATAGACGATAAACAATCGTTGGTTTGACGCGTTCTAGATCACTATCTAGCATGATTCCCGCTTCTCTCTTGACATGTTTTGGCATACAATTTTCTCCTACGTTTTTGACGTCGGAAATCGAATAAAAGGACTCATCTCCGGATTCGATGATTATTTACAAGGGAGCTAAGGAGATGAGTCCCCCGATTGTTTCAATTAGCTTTCCCTTCTCCTTGATAGTCTCACTGCTGACGCTCGCGCTCCATTTCTGAACTCACAATTGCTCCAATTGTTCGGCCTACCAGAAATCTCTTCACAAAGCATGATTCTCAACGCTGAGAATCGTACCCATAGCATAAATTCGAGCATTCCTTTTCTGATTCTCAAAGATGGTATCGAAAAATGTCCTCAATTAAACCCAAACTGGAAGGTAAAATCTCACTAATCACCGGTGCAGGCTCGGGCGTTGGAAAAGCTATGGCGAAGCTATTCTCGGAAAACGGTAGCAAAGTGATTGTAGTCGATGTTATTCCTGAAAGAGTAAAGCAAGTCGTAAACGAAATAGGGCCCGAAAAGTCAATGGGGATGATACACGATCTTTCACAGAAATCTGAGGTCGAAAAAATGGTGGACGATGCCTTAGCCTCTCAGGGGAGAATCGATATTCTTTGCAATAACGCAGGAATAATGGATGGGATGATGCCTGTCGCTGATGTAGGTGATGAGCTCTGGCAAAGGGTCTTGAATATCAACCTCAACGCCCCTTTCTGGGCTATCCGAAGAGCGATACCAAAGATGCTTGAAAGAGGCAAAGGAGTAATAATCAATACCTCTTCGGTTGCGAGCTTTTCGGCAGGTAAATCCGGCACGCCCTACACAGTATCAAAACATGCTTTGATTGGTCTGACAAAAAGTACGGCAGTCTTTTATGGAAACAAAGGAATACGCTGTAACGCGATGGTCTTAGGTGCGGTCGAAACAGCAATCGGGTTGGGCAGCGCTAGTCCAAGCGCTTTGGGATTAGAGCTGATGAAGAAGGGAACGGCTGCGTTGCCTCGTGTAGCTAATCCTCTAGAAATCGCAAATCTTGCACTTTTCTTGGCATCGGACGATTCTAGCTTTGTAAACGGTTCATGTATTGTTATCGATGCTGGTTGGACAGCTTTCTAAAGGCTACATGGTAATGCTGAGCTTTTATTCATAGGTCACATATTGAGAACCAGAGGAAAGAAGCAAGACGCGCTAGATCGAAGAGTTGTTTCAATTCTAGGTATCTGTTCTCACATTTGATAATCATGCTGTTGTTTATTAATACAGTGAACCGCACATGTTTAGCGGTTTGTTAATTGTGGTTTGGGTAAATGAGGATAACCGGCCAGGCAGTCCAGGACGCTTTGATCAAGTCTTTGGCTGATGAATATTGCAGGAAAATTATACTCGGTACGATAAAGAAAGCTCAATCGGTGGAAGAATTATCACACTCAGAAAATATCCCAATAAGTACGACGTATAGAAGAGTTAACGAAATGAAAGATGTGGGAATTCTGACGGTGGAGAAGACAGTCCTAACAGAGGAGGGCAAGAAATTTGAATTGTATAGAAGTGCTTTCAAAGCTATACACATGGATCTCAATCAGGCCGAGATTTTGATAGACGTTGAATTAAATGAGGATGTGGCAACTAGATTATCGAGACTGTGGGCCTCGATGAGGGCGTGATAGAAGAAAATTGTCACTAGCAGTTCTTGATATTTTGAGAGGTTTGCAAAGCGTCGTACTAATACTTGGACTGATCGTTGTGTATTATGCATCGAAGGGATACAGAAAAACAAAGAGCAAGTCGCTGCTCTTTCTTGCTCTTGGGTTTGTGTTTGTGGCTGTGGGCGCTGCCTTGGCAGGTTTGTTTTTCGAATTTCTCAATTATGATTTGACCTCTGTTGCGGCTATCGAAGCCGGTGCCGAAGTAGTTGGTTTCTCGCTTATAGTGTACTCAATCGTGGGCTCGCGCGATTAGGTCTGTTTGCCATGATACACATCAGAACGCTTAATTTATCGATGCAGATATTTTTTGGCGAAGATTGAACGTAAGATGGCGACGAACGACAACAAGAAAAAAGGGAAACTTAAGCACTCTTCAGCTACATCAAAAAAGGAAGAAAGAAAGTCTGAAGAAATCTTCGAAGAGGAATCTGAAGAACAGTCAGAAGAAGAATCTGAAGTGCTAGATGCAGAAGAAGAAGAGGAAGAAGGAGACGTTAGATCTACCTAGCACAACATCCAATCACAGCGCTGGTGACTAGACGGATTTAGATCTTGTTTGTGGCTTCAGCATTTGAATCCATTAAAGCTCTAATCAGAGAGTGCTGAGGCGCCAGCTAAAACCTAGTTATTCTCAGATCTGATGATCGTACTCGGGTCTTATATCGAACAGCAATAGTTAATCTCCATAGGAAATGATTAATGAAAATGCATCTTTGTCTGAAGCAAAAACTCTAGGAGGAGTTGGCTCGATTCTAGTTCTTTTCACGGCAGTGCCATATGTCGGTGTGGTCCTAGGAATAGCTGGCTTTGTCATGGTATTGATAGCAGTCAAATACATCTCGGATGTAATTGGTATTGAGCAGGTATTTCGAAATATGATCATCTCAGTACTTTTGGCAGTTGGAGCGATATTCTAATTGGTATCGGAAGAAATGCAAGAAGAAATCCTGGAGATCGAAAAGAAAGTCCAGGCACCAGATGTGAAACCAAGCAAGAAAAGCTCTGTAGTTTCCCTTGCAAAACTCGTGAAGAAATATCCGATACCATTTCTTGGAATAATAGGCCTGACAATCGGAGCAATTCTTCAGCTTGGTTTCTTGCAACCTTCGATAGCTCGATGGATCTGGTATGCAACACTAATTGTAGGAGGAGCACCCATAGTTTGGAATACACTGCGCGGAATGCTGCGTAAACAATTCGCTGCCGATGTTGTCGCAATGCTTGCGATAATTGCCGCTGTCTTGATGGATCAGGCCTTTGCTGGAGTTGTCGTAGTATTGATGCAATCAGGCGGCGAAGCAATAGAGGACTATGGTCTTCGACGAGCTTCCTCATCACTAGACACTCTTCTGGCGCGAGCACCGAAAATAGCTAGGAGATTAAGGCAGGGAGGAATCGAAGAAATCGCGGTCTCACAAGTCAATGTCGGTGATCTTCTGGTGGTACGGCCAGGGGATCTTCTGCCTGTTGACGGTACCATAATCTCAGGAAGTTCAGAAATTGATGAATCGGCTCTAACCGGCGAGCCCTTGCCTAAATCCAAATCTGTTGGGGACAAGGTTCTGAGTGGAAGTATCAACACGAACCTGGCATTTCAGATGCGTGCGGATAAACAAAGTAGCGAAAGCCAGTATTCGAAAATAGTCGAACTTGTCAGAAAGGCGCAAGAAGAGAAACCTCCGATTCAAAGATTAGCGGATCATTACGCGGTCTACTTTACGCCGATCACGCTGGCCGTGTCCGCGATAGGATTTCTGATTACTCTCAATCCAGTAACAATTCTTGCAGTCCTGGTTGTTGCTACTCCATGTCCTTTGATTCTTGCAACTCCTATTGCCGTCATAAGCGGAATAAATCGCGCAGCTAAACGGGGAATCATAGTCAAGGGAGGCGCTGCGATAGAGCAAATCGGTAGAGCTAGAGCTGTGGCGTTTGATAAGACAGGCACTATAACTTACGGTTCTCCTTTTGTCGAAGAGATAATTCCAATAAACAATGTTCCCTCAGATGAAATTCTTTACAAAGCTGCGTGCATCGGGCAACTTTCATCGCACGTTGTATCAAGAGCCGTGGCTAGCAAAGCGATTCAAAAGTTTGCCAAGCTCGAGGTTCCAACCAATTTCAAAGAAACTCCTGGTGCGGGTGTAGAAGGAGACCTAGGATCTGAACATATAGCTATAGGTTCGAAGCGTTTTCTTGAGAATCTTATTGGAAAGGAAATTGTCGGACAAACATTGGAGAAAATGATCGATGAAACTCGTTCACACACTAAGCTTTTGACTTTTGTTGCAATCAATTCAAAACCTGTAGGCGCGATAGTTTTCAACGACCAGATTCGTGCGGGAGTCCCTTCCATGATTCAGAAACTTCATGATTTGGGGATTGAAGAAACTATTATGCTCACAGGTGACAATGCGGAAAATGGAAATGCAGTAGGAAGAGCGGCAGGTATACAAAATGTGGAAGCAAATCTCTTACCGGGACAGAAAGTCGACATTCTAAACAAGTTGAAGCAAAGGTATGATCCCCTAGTAATGGTGGGGGATGGAATCAATGATGCGCCGGCACTCGCAACCGCTACCGTCGGCATTGCAATGGGAGCACGCGGAGCTGGAATATCTGCTGAAGCTGCGGATATGGTACTGCTAGTTGATGACGTGACTGCAGTGTCGGATGCCGTTTTAATTGGTCAGAAAATGCTGAAAGTGGCAAAGCAAGGAATATTCATCGGATTAGGATCTAGTTTGGTTCTTATGGGAATCGCAGCTTTTGGCTTTATCCCACCTGCTATCGGTGCCATGCTCCAAGAAGTGATTGATGCATCGGTCATTTTGAATGCACTCAGAGCACGTTGATGAATCCTGTGTTGATGTTCATTTTTGATAAGGAAGCTATCCCTCATTAATGCGCGCCAATGAAAAATGATGTATACTTTAGTTGGGCGCAGTTTCTTGCCGGATTTCACAACTGTACTATAATCCTATTATTCACGAAGAAAGAAACTGCGACCCTTCACAAAAGAAAACACGGAGTACTCAACCATAGCAAGAGGTCACATGTTTGAATCTGTCAAATCAAATCTTCAATTTCGTAGTTATCACTCTAGAAAAGTTCGGTTATGCCGGAATCTTTGCTCTTATGGTTATGGAGAGTGCAACACTTCCTATACCGAGCGAGGTTGTTCTGCCTTTCGCAGGTTATCTTGTCTTCCTTGGTCAGATAAATCTCTGGGTTGCAATCGCTGTTGCTTCGCTAGGTAGCCTTATCGGTACTCTAATCGACTATTGGATCGGGTACTATCTCGGAAGATCAGTAATTCTTCATTATGGAAAATATGTCAAGCTTAGCGAAAAGCATCTAGCTACTTCAGAGAAATGGTTCAATAAATTTGGAGAGATAACGGTACTGTTAGCGAGATTCGTCCCGTTAATTAGGACACTTGTAGCTTTTCCTGCAGGAATAGCTGAGATGAAGCTTTGGAAATTCATAACATTCTCTGCGATTGGAATTCTCGTTTGGGACGGTCTGCTAATTTATCTTGGGCTGCTTGCCGGTCAGAACAGTTCCGAGATTATCTCCGTTCTTTCAAATGACTTTACAATAATCGAAGTTGTTGTCGTCGTTGCTGCAATTCTTTCGTTTTCGTTTGCGATTCTCCGTCGAAGACCAACTACTAGAGATGCCACGAAAGAGGAGAACGCTGAACTCAACTCAAGAGACTTGAAAAAAATCTGAGCATTATGCTCCAATTAGCATTATCAGAATCTCTCTCAAGAAAGGGTTATCATACCTGCCATAGCCCTAAGAGGTTGTATGGAAGAGCCGAGCGCAGGCTCTCTCGAAACAAAGGATCGAATCTTACAATACATCCAGTCGCATCCTGGGTCTCATCTCAGGCAGATCAGACGAGATCTCAATATTTCGATGGGAGTTGTGCAGTATCATCTTTATGCACTAGAGAAGGAGCGAAAAATCCTTTCCCGAAGAAGCAGCCTATACAAACGATTTTACCCTACGCTGACTTTTAGTGAACATCAACAGGAAGTTCTCGACGTGCTTTCGCAAGAAACGGAACGAGACCTGCTGATTTACTTGCTTCACAATCCTAATGCAACTCAGAAAGAGCTCTCCGAATACGCTCAGATATCTCCGGGCACAATAAACTGGCATATGAAACGCCTCATCTCATCAACTTTGATTCGAGCGCGGCGAGAAGGTCAATTTGTGAGGTACAAAGTCAATGGAGAAACAGAGGAAATCTTGAAGCTTGTGAGGGGATATCATCCCAGTACATTGGTGAGCTGGGCGGATCGTTTCGCAAACGCCATAAATGAAGTGTCTCCAGACATGAGTACAAAGCGTAAGGAAAAGCCAAGGATCGAGGATTCAAAGGAGGAGGATAAGAAATGATGATAACCACAGATAATCTTTTGATTTTGCTTAGTACATTATCGAATTTCCAGATAGGAGGAGGACTCTTGAGTAGCGAAGGTCCAATCGAATTCATTTTGGACATAGCTACTGGCGGTTTTTCTTTTGTGTTGTTCGCTATCACTCTCTATGCTTGGAGCAAAAGAAGTAGACAACCCACTTTACTGTTTGTATCCTTTGGATTCCTTGCTTTTTTCATAAAGCAACTCGTTGGAGTACTCCCTCTCGATAGCTTACATGGCGAACTGTTCGGATCGGTTATGGACTTTGCAACGCTTGCGCTCTTCTTTGTCGGCCTAGTAGTTAGACCGAGAAGAAGGGAGATAATTGCGAACAGTGATATCGAAGAAGCGAAGAGTTTGCCGTAGCATTAAATGGGATTAGCCAGAGATACATGGACTAGAACCATTAACTGAGACGGGAAAGATATTTCCGCTCGAGTCAACATTCAATTTGATTGATGGAAGCGCTACAGCAGCAGGTCCTCGAATCACTGAACCATTAGTAGGATCAAATATCGAACCGTGACAGGGACAGTAGATATCGCTCGAACTGTAATTCAATTCGCAGCAAATGTGAGTACAAAGTAAACTCAGTGCTACTAGGCTACCGTCGCTCTTTTTGACTAACACATTGGGGGAGCTAGAGTTCGGATAGTTGAAAGTGATTGGACTATCAACTTGAAGATCGTTGATATTCGCTATTGCGCCGCCTGGAAGACTTGAAGTCTGGGTCGCTGTGTTTGTATTGTTCGACTGTCGACCATTGGAAAAAGCTTCAGAAGCTGCAAGAACTCCTCCCAACCCGATTAGAATCCCTATTGCGCCGGAGATCTGCAGAAAGTCCCGCCTTGATTTCTTAAATCCCATGTCAAAATATGTCAGTTGTTTTTTGCGCACCAGTATTTTCTGATACCTTCTAGCAGAGAGTCCGACTACCATGATCGCGACCTGCATCACGAGTATTCCGTCGAAAGCCCACAGACTAAAAAGATAAGTTGCAAAGTACTGTACTGTCATGTTATACTGTGGAGCTGTCACAAGGTCGCCCAGCTGCAACAAAATCGTGAGAGCTGCCCAGCCATAGGTAGGAAGAATGATCTTTCTTGTTAGAGATAGTAGATTCGTAGCGCCCAAAACAATGTCTATAGCAGAAATTGCTATCAATCCATAAGCGTGCGAAACAGCAAGAAGCCAAAGAGATTTATCCGTCGCTAGCAAATATATTCCAAAGACCGCTGAAGCAATTAGGGCACTCCCGATGTATCTCTGGAACAAGTCCAGTTTCTTGTTGGCTTCGATCTTCAACAGGTAGGCTTTTTGTTGTTGTTCCCGTTTAGATGACGCTGTTCCTAGTTGGTCCTTTGCTTTTTTCATAGAAGCTCCCCACGAATGTTTTATAGTTTTTAACTCTGTGCTCTTGTTTTACTTCGATTTCGGAACTTTACGTAATACAATATGTAGGAAACAGATGAGATTGCTATCATGTATGGGGCTGCTTGAAAGAGGAAATTTGTTATCTGACTTGCAAAGCTTCCGGCAGAGTATCCAATGTAGATTAACAACAATGACCATCCGAGCGATCCAATCAAAGTCATAACAGAAAATCTAAATGAATTCATCTTCAAAACCCCGGCAGGGATCGAGATCGAGGATCTGATTCCAGGAGTGAATCTCGCCAAGAGTATTAAGACCGATCCGTATCTTCCAGCAAGCCAAGCTTCAGACTTGGCAAGGTGCTTTTCATTAATTCTAAGGTTTGCTGAGAGCGTATGAATTAAAGGGCGGCTCAGTTTGAAGGAAACAAAGTATAAGGCAAGACTTCCCATTAGTGACGCCATCGTACTTACTGCGAGCGCAATTGGAAAGTCCATCCTCCCATTCAGGATTAGATAGCCTGTGAAAGTTAGCACAATCTCGCTTGGTATTGGCAAAGCCATGTTTTCAAGGAACATAAGGAGAAAAAGTCCGAGATAGCCCATTGATGAAACAAGAGGGACAAAACCGGCAAAAAGCGAGATAGCATGACTGGATGCAAAAAGAGATTCAAGTGGAAGCTCGACGTAATCTATAATCTCAGTTAAGCTGAGACAGACTGCAAAGATTGCTACCGCCAGAATCCAGATATTGACCGGAATCTTCGGTGCCCAAACTTGACACATTTCCCTCAGGACAACTCCAAAACACGGCTTTTATCCCTTCTAGTACATATGTAGAATCGTCCGCTATGAATCATTGCCTCAAAACGCCTCAAAACCGTGAGATAGGATAAGCAATGCTGTTTTAGATATCTTCATCAAATATGGAAAATGATGTTTTTCCCAAGTTTGGAGAAATAGAAAATTGCGGTTCTCCGGAAAGAGGATTATCTTGTTTATCACTGGTGTAGCCGTAATCGTGATCATAATCTCCTCGTTAGCGACTCTTTATGAAACCGCACCGCCCGTGACCAATGTGCTTACTGCTCCAACCATTACTCCCAGATTTCTTACTCCAATAAGGCATGTGATAATCATCGCCATGGAGAATGCCGAGTACTCTAGTGTGATAGGAAACGGAACGACCACGCCATATCAAAACTTACTCGCATCAAAATATTCACTCGCGGCACAATATTACGCAACAACTCATCCCTCTCTTCCAAATTACGTGTCTCTAATCGCAGGTTCAGCATTTGGAATCACTTCAGACTGCCAGCCAAATGAATGTAGCCAGAGTGGAAGAAGCATTGTAGACTTGTTGAATCAGGGAGGCTATTCTTGGAAGGAGTACGCCGAATCTATGCCCACTAACTGTTCACAGACGATAAGCTCAGACAACTTGTACTACCCAAAGCACAATCCGTTTGTTTATTTTAGCGATATAACTGGCAATCATGGTTCAGGGCAAACTTCCTCGTATTGCAAGACACACGTTGTTCCGTTCACTCAATTCAGCTTGGATCTTGCGAACAATAATCTGCCAAACTATGCATTCATCACCCCGAATATTTGCGACGATGCGCACAATTGTAGTTTGTCTACGGGTGACAATTGGCTTTCAGGCGTTGTGCCGAAAATAATCAATTCTTCAGAATTTAATTCAACTGTCTTGTTCATCACGTACGACGAGGGATCCACGAACTTGGGAGTGAATGGCACTCAGGGCGGAGGACATGTTGCATGTATCATAGTCTCACCCTTCGTAAAGATGGGGTACACATCGCAAGTTCAATATTCCCACTACTCGCTACTTGCAACAATCGAAGCAATTTA
>JARCRS010000007.1 GCA_029850555.1 archaeon
GCATCCCTTTGAATCCTAGTGAGCTCTGATTCAGTATTTCTCGACAAGCAATCCGTCAACCTGGTCGAAATGGGAGACATTCCTTGTGACTAAAGACGCCTTGTTGACCATCGCTGTCGCAGCTATGTAGACATCATTGATTCCTATGGTTCGGCCCCGTCTTGCGAGTGTAGCCTGTATTTTGGCACTTTCCATTGCGATCTCTTTGGTGAGAGGTAGGACAATGAAAGGCATGAGATCCTTTTCAGCAGCTTCAAGTTTTTCCTTCAGGAGATCTTTGTCCCGAAAATATTTGAGGTGTATTCCAAGAAGATATTCATGCACTGAGACAGCAGAAAAAGCTGCTACAGAATGTTCATCGTCAATAAGGCGACTTAGTTTTGCCGCCTGCGGATCAGCGTGTATTAGATCGATTATGAATGAAGAATCGAAAACACGCAAGAAATTTATACATTCCCAGTCAATTTTTCAAGTGCTTTTCTATCGGACTTGGCTAAAACCCGTTGCGCTTCCTTCCAGTCCTCTCGCGTCAGCGTTTGCGTTCCAATTACATCGGACAATCTTGGTTTCATTTCTAGGCTCCGTTTAATTGTTGATGAAAAGCTCTCGCCGGGTATTCTTGCCTTCTTTAACTTCTTGTACACATCATCTGAAACGGCGATTGTCTTCGCCATGATAGCTATATCATATACATATGCATATAACATTTTATGAACATATAATGACTCATATAAATCACGAAAAGCCATTTAGTATTCTTACATTGCTAGAGACGACGAAGCATTACATCTCTGCTTTTAGATCCTCATCTTCTTCTGTCTCACAATTGGCGAATAATGAAAGCCAAATCTGCTGAAGCAATTGATTCTGGCGCGGTGTGTCTTATCTGTTTATTCCTAGCAATTCTTCCCCCGATCGAGATCATCCAGTAGCTCAATAACAAGCCAACATCATACTTGAAGTTACATAATCCGAATGAAAATTGTCAAGTTTTTCGATACATTTAGAATCGCTAGGATTACTCCCCGATTCAAACAACTTTAGGGCGCCTTCTGGTATTATGCATCAAAATTATAGAACTAGATGTCCGAATATTCATCGCAGTTCGTATCTAGACTTCACAAGTTCTTTTAGAACGTCTTTGATTGCTTAGCCTTGTAAGTCTCAAAAACGGAATAAAGCGAATTATCCATGAATGCACTTGAAGTTCTTGACAAGGAAGTGATAGCCCAAGATGGCTCAAAGATAGGAAAGATAAAAGATCTGATCTTTGACCATGCGAGTTGGACAGTTAACGCTCTAGTCGTCGAACTCGAGAAAAACATTGCACAGGAATTCAATGTCAAAAAAGCTTTGAGCAGGACTAGGATTAGGACTAGCGTTCACCACATTCAGGGCATGAGCGATAGAATCGTCCTGCGAATTCCAAAGCAAGAGCTATTCAGGATTCCCACTCAGACAAAACAACAAAACTATTCCTAAATCGTTACGTATCTGTCAGAATCGTCTAAATGTTTCGGAGTTGGCAATACAATTGCTTTCAATGCCCCAAGGAAGTCGACGCTTTGAAAATGGTTCTTATGCCATCCTCGAACGTTTTTGGAAGAAAGCCTAGTTTCTGAATCTTATCGGTTCTGAGTCCCCCTCTCACTGGTCTGGGAGCTCGTCCGGGCACTTTGTTAAAATCAACAATAGATCCTCTCTTTACTTCTGCTTCATTCTCCTTTCCAAAGAAAGTCGAAATGAGTTCTGAGGCAAACAAAAACGGGGTGGTTGGATATTTGGAAGCGACGTGGTATTTTCCTTCGGCCGAATTTGCGATTAGAAAATCTACTGCGTTTGAAACATCATCGATCAATGTAGGAGAGAATATTTGATCTTCAAACATTGGATACAATTTCCCTTTTCGGTATAGATCGATTATATTTCTTGCAAAGTCTGTCTTCAAATCAAAATGGGCTCTGTAAGGGTAGCTTATCCTGATAATGCAAGAGCCCTGGGGCGCAATCTTGTTTAGTTTCACCTCTCCTAGATACTTTGTGTAGCCGTACCAACCGATTTTGGAGTTAATGGGACCGGCAGGATCATCTTCTGAGTAAGGGCCGTTGGTTCCATCAAACACGAAATCGGTTGAGATTTGAAAAAATCTCTTACCCTCTTCCTTACAAACGCTAGCCATCAAAGCAACCGCCTCAGAATTTGTTAGACATACATGGCCTTTCTCGTTTCCGCTTTCAGCTTCGCATGCATCGACGTTTGTTTCCGCCGCATAATTAATTACAAATTCCGCATCACTAGATCTGATTGCTTTCGCAAGCCTTTCTCGATCTTCAAGATCAATTCTTTCAAAGGAGGACAACAACTTACCATCCCCAAATATGTTCTTTCTTCCAATGGCAGAAATATCGTACTTATCTCCAAAAGTTTCGACAAAGTGAGAGCCTACAAGAGAAGAAGAACCGATAACAAGTACCTTGGTGCTGCTTGCCATTTTTTATCATGCAGTTTTGCAGTTCTTTCAGTTAGCAGGAGCCAAGAGAGTGCGATTTTCTTTGTACCATTCAATTGTCTTTGCGAGTGACTCGCGAAATGTGTGTTTTGATTTCCAGCCAAGCTCTTTCATTATCTTCGTCGCGTCAATAGCATAACGGCGATCGTGACCCGGGCGGTCTGGAACAAACTTGATCAAATCATTGCTTTTTCCCATGATTTGAAGGATTGAATTCACGAGCTCAATATTTGAAACCTCGTTCCCCGCAGATACACAGTAAGATTCTCCGGGTTCGCCCTCTCTTAGAACAAGGTCAATTGCTGAGCAGTGATCTTCCACATAGAGCCAGTCTCGTACATTCTTACCATCTCCGTAAATTGGCACGGGTTTGTCCGAAAATAAGTTTAGGATAGCTTTTGGAATCAATTTCTCTGGATGTTGATATGGACCAAAATTGTTGGAACAATTCGTTATCGTTGTCTCAAGACCATAAGTTTCGTGGTACATATTTACGAAGAAATCTGACGATGCCTTGGAAGCGCTGTAGGGATTTCGAGGATTGTATCTTGTCTTCTCGGAGAATTTCTCTCGAGAGTCTAAGTCCAGTGAACCGAATACTTCATCAGTTGAAATATGATGTAAGCGCTTTACTTTGTTTTCGTGCGCGGCTTTAAGTAAATTTAGCGTCCCGAGAATATTGGTCTTTACGAAGGGATCAAGGTCCTCGATCGATCTATCGACATGACTTTCCGCGGCAAAGTGCACAATCGCATCAATATCTTTTGTAAGTTTCAGCACAAGTTCATTGTCACAGATATCTCCCAGCACAAAGCTGTAATTTGGAAACTTGGCTAGTTTTTCATAAGCAATTGCGCTGGCGGCATAAGTCCTTTTGTCCAAATTCACTATCGAATCTTCTGGGTGCTTTTGGAGAAAATAAGTGATGAAATTTGAACCAATAAAGCCGAGACCACCCGTCACAAGAATCTTCATGCCCTGATCTCCTTTACTTTCAATTGATGTAAAGCTTTTCAGCAGTTTCTAGGATTGCTACCGCCTGGATTGCATTCTCAATTGCAGGCGGTTCTAATCTTACAAGAGAGAGACATTCTTTTATGAATAAAAAAGAAAGTGGACGTTGAAGCCTTAATTTGATCGACGGAGTTCGGATCTTCGAGGGTAAAAAGAACATTGATGAAAGAGGATATTTTGCGGAACTGTTCCGAGAAGATGCCAAAGAGTTTCTCGGCGAAGATCGAATAATGCAAGTTAACTTGGCATATAGTTATCCTGGTATTATCCGTGCATGGCATCGCCATAATAAGGGTCAAAATGACTACTTTACCTGTTTAGCTGGCTCTGTCAAGGTATGCGCATATGACGACAGGGAAGGCTCGCCTACCAAAGGGGAACTCGATGAAATAGTACTAAATGGTAAGGAGCGGCTTCAAATTGCTCGCATTTTAGGAAAGTGTTGGCATGGATACAAGGTTGTCAGCTCAGAGCCAGCGCTGATTCTCTACGGGGTATCAAGACTGTACGACCTAAAAGGGCCCGACGAGGAAAGAAGAGAATGGAATGACAAAGCCCTAGTTCCGACTTCAATTAACGGCAAGAGCGATGACGGAAGAGTCGGCAAGTCCTACGATTGGAATCATCCACCGCACAAGTAACTTTTTGGTTGGAGCGATCTAATTCATGAAAGGCCTTTTGCTGGCGGGAGGACATGGAACGAGGTTACGTCCTCTGACTTACACTGGCAATAAGCACATGCTTCCAATCGCTAACAAGCCAATGATACTCTACGGATTGGAATATTTGAAAAATGCCGGGATCAAGGAGGTCGGGATAATACTGGGTCCAATCAAAGAAGGAGTCGTAGAAACTCTAGGGGATGGGTCTTCATTCGGGCTCAAAATAACATACATTGATCAACCAGACCCGAAGGGGTTAGCTCATGCAGTGCAGATCTCGGAGGATTTTATCAAAGAAGAACCATTTGTAATGTACCTTGGGGACAATTTGCTTCGACAGGGAGTTGTTGATTTTGTAAAGAGGTTCGAGATAAACAAGCTGAATTGCGTCGTAGGAGTGTGCCCGGTGTCTGAACCTTCACATTTTGGAATCGCGGAGCTTGATGACAAGGGCAGGATTATGAAATTAGTAGAAAAACCAAAAGAACCAAAGAGTAATCTTGCATTGATCGGAGTTTATGTTTTTGACTCTACAATTTTCGACGCTGCACGAAAAATCAAACCCAGTTGGAGAAATGAACTCGAGATAACAGACGCAATACAAATGCTAGTTTACGAAGGAAAGAAAGTTGAAGTTGAGCACGTCTCTAGCTGGTGGAAGGACACAGGCAAACCTGAAGACTTGCTCGAGGCAAATCAACTCATCTTGGGCGATATGCAAACGAGTATCCAAGGTTCTCTTTCAAATGAAACAAAATTAACAGGTAGTTTGCAAATTGGAGCAGGCTCCGAGACGATTGGAGAAGTGAATATTCGCGGGCCTGCAACAATAGGATCAAATTGCATCATAGGTCCCGACGTCTATATTGGTCCTTACACCGCGATAGGTGATAATTGTAAGATAAAGAATGCCGAGATTGAGAATAGCATAGTCATGAAGGAGTGTAACATAGAAAGCGGACAGCGAATTACAGATAGCCTGATCGGAAATTACTCTGTTGTTTCCAATGGCTATGGACGCCTGCCGCGAGGCTACAAACTAATATTAGGCGAACGCTCGTTTGCTCAGCTTTAACTAGAATTCCTCTCATTGTTGTCTCAATTATCTCATTTCGAGATTTCCGAGGAGAGTCTTGACTTATGGAAGCAGAATCCATATTTGCACTTCACCTAGTGACGCCTAACTCCCGCACGAATTGAGCGAGAGAGTGTCACATGAGAGCAAGGCATTGCCATAATCAAGACGAGATTTGTGAAGACTTTTGCCAAATGGAAGATAGAATTCAGTGTTAACAATACTTTTATTGCCAAAAACAAGATGAATGGCGTCACTTGCCCGAACGATTGGTCCAAACAGTAGAAGCTTCGCGTCATCTTGAACAAGAAAACGCTAGTTTCGCCAGTGCTTACTCTGAAAAAATTTCGATCAAAACAAAACCAATGGTATCGTTCATCATTCCAGCTTTTAATGAAGGAGATCAGCTTGCTCTTAATATCTACAATTTGATCCAACAATATTCTGATCTCGCCTTCTCGGCATCTGCGGAATTTCTCGTGGCAACTGATAGCATGAACGCTTCCACGTTCAATTCCATGGATTGGTTAAATCAGAATGGACTTTGCAAATCTTATTTTTTGACGGAAAGGATCGGAAAGGGAGGAACAATAAAGAATCTTGTTCAGATCTCTCAAGGTAAAGTGATTGTAATCCTAGATGCAGATGTTCCAGTTTCTGCTGATAAAATACACAAGGCAATCATGAAAGTAGCAGAAGAAAAAGCAGATATCGTGATAGCTCAAAGAAAAGAAAGATCGGACGGCGAGCTGCGAAAGTTTCTGTCAGTTTCCTATAACTTGCTTGTAAGAATTTTGTTCAGCAGTAATTTCAGAGATCACCAGGCAGGATTCAAGGTTATAAACGCCAGTGCGCTGTCCCAAGCTCTCAAGTTCATCCGGACCGATTCTTTGGCATTTGATACCGAGCTTTTAGTTTGGGCTAAGAAAAGTGGACTGAAAATCCTAGCAGCTGATGTTGACTGGGAAGAAAATAGGAAGGGGCATGTTTCGAACATTATCCCTGCTAGATCTGTCTTAACGATGCTTATTGATTTGTTTGTCTTGAGAGTGCTTTCGATAAACGGAAATTCGGACAGGATGCTTCAACGTATTCCGGTTGGCAATATTTTAGACACAAAGGGGAAGGAAGTCTCACCGGAGTATATGACAGTTCTTACTTCAAAGCACAAAAAGCTCGGATTATTCAGAAGATTTTATTTGGCTCTCGCCTTTAGAGCATAAAGCACTCTGGATTCGTGTAGACTCGATACTATTCAGATACTGCAAACCAATCAGGCGGCTTAACAAGGGTCATCTGCTAAGCTGAAATATTGTTATTGGCGATCTCAGTATAGTTCTGCGACCGATCCTGTAACTTGTTGTACATTTGCCATACCGCCACCTGCAGTGGAAAATGAGAAATCAAACCAGTATTGAGTCCCTTGTGTTAGTCCGGTAACCACTTGGTACAGCGTAATTTCTCCAGTATCTCCTGCATTTGTAGAAGTAAACAAAGGTTGAGCAAATCCTTCCACCCCCGTTTCTGCGGCCCCCTCAGATGGAGCTGGACCTGTGCCATACTGAATTGCGGCTCGCACGCCGTCCCCTGCAACAGAATTGGATACTCGCCCAAGAACCATGTCTATCATGATTGCCCCACTATGTGAAGGAACTAGAGTAATCCCTAATCCAGCCTCAACAAGAGATGAAGAACTTGTTGTAATTGCATTTGATAGTTTTGTAAAGTCCACACGATTTAATGGAGAGGTCGAAGTATACACGCCTGCTGAACCAGATGCATCGACTAGTTGCATCTTACAATTGATCCATGACCCGTCAGTTAACGCATTGCCCGAGACCGTTCCACCTGTGATATAATAGTTTACGTAACTTCCTGAAACTATCCCGCTTCCCCCACTGAAATAATACTTTGCGTTGAACCAATTGGTACTTGACCATGGACCTTGAGATTGCAAAAAGAGAAAATCAATCATGAAATAGATAGAATAATTATTGAAGTCAATTGGGTATGTACATTGTTCTACGTCTAGATATGCCGCCCACCATTGTAATGCGGCGGGACCACCCATGTATATACCGTATGTGCAAAACTGTACAAATAGTTGTTCAGTTACAAGATGTTGACAATCTATGAGGATTCCAATGTTATAACCTACAACATAAACATCGTTTAGAGTGGCAAGTCCATCGTTATCTAAGCCCGAGGTCCCGTCAAACTCATTGATTGAAATTCCTATTCCAGTTGTTGGAGCCGCTATCACCCCGGTGGGTGTAAAAACATCAACGGCGACTCTTTCTAAATCGAATCCTGCAAAGTGATCTAATGATAGTGCGACTGGTTCCGAAGCTCCTTGGTTAACTCTGAACGTGAGATCTTCCAAGATAATATTGACGTTTGATGCGTATACTCCGTCGGCCTCATACGCAGAGCCAAAAACTGCGGAACCTGAAGCTGTGCCAGATCCCGCCGTGTAAATTATCGTGATGCCAGAGCCTGAAGAAGGCGGAACATCAGGATAGCTCGTCTGATATTGATAAAGCTCAGCTCCCTGCCCTATGATCTTAATCGTAACTAATGGATTCATGTTGCTGTTCCAAGGGATTGAAATACAAAGGCCGTTAGTTCTGCTCAATTGCGCAGCGCAAAATGAGCTTGAGATATCAAACTGCCCTGCGGCAATCTGAATTGTTCCACCACCTGAACTGAATGTGGAATCGATCGCACTTTGAAGAACAGTCTGAGCTTCTGTTCCATTATCTCCGCCATGATTGCCAGGCCCCCCATAGACCACTGTTCCGTTAGTACATGACTCAGCCGCTACAGTATTCGTTGAAGTGTCGTTGAAAACGTAGTAAGCGCATGGCTGCAAAGGGGCGTACTTTTGGATCGAATTAGTCGAGGGATCTGAGATTCCCTTTTCCGCGTAGACCCCAAGGAGCGAGGAGGAGACAAGCAAAGCCACCACTGCGATAATGAAATAAACCTTTGCGTGTTTTTGACTAAAGCTCCAAACCATCTCTTTGTTCTTTCACCTGAATGGCGGTAACAATCTGATCAAAGCGAAGAACACTGAGGGAAGGTGTACGCAGGAATTCCAACTAAAACTCTTAGGTCTACTTTCTCGTGTTCTTCTTTGTCGTTCGGGCGGTCGAACGAAGTCTTCGGAGATTGGGACATCTATCGCTTTTCTTGAAGTCTCCTCTTTCTAGATTATATTAACGTGCTTTAGGGGTCTTGAGAGCGTTTTGAGATTTTGCTCTAAATGTGAATAAGAAAACTAGATTCTGAGAACGTGTTATTTCATTATTTTGTGTCTCTGACCGTCATAGTTATTTTTCAAAGGTTTCGTATATATAACATGAATTTCTAAACAATGATTTGATGGTTTGGAAAGAACTCTCTAAAAAAGAAGCGGCAACGATAGCCCCGCTATTGTATCGATGATTAATCTCGTCATGATTGCTGAGTTGCATCAATCGAATATCTTCAACAGAACCAAACAATCTCTTCCAAGAATCAATCTATTTTCTCTGAAAATGGTAGGATAGGATAGTTTGCTTTTCTCTTTCGTCAATAGCCAAATCCAAGCTAATTCAGGGGACAATTCTACTATATCACAAAATCAAGCAACCATCTCTAGTTTGCAGGCAATCATCAATCTTCAGGATAGCGAGACTTTTTCAATGTGAGATTATAGCATCTCTCCGTCCCAAACCATAAGCCTCGGAAACTATACTCTTCCGTATAGCGGGGTCGTGATTTTTTACTACAACTTCGTAGCCTTTGCAGGGCCATTACAGATCTGTAGCTATCAAAATAAGAACACAACTAGTCACGCAGGCCAAACTCTCAATCTACCATCCGCAAACGCGTGCCCGGGTCAGAGTGTATAAGATAGCACTCCTCCTGCCGTTTATGTCGGCTGGTTCCGAGTAACTGCGGACATCTTTCTTCTTAGCGCAACTGGCAATACAACATATTCCGTGACATTAATTTTATCTGCCTACTTTGCTGTACTGAGGACACCACCGAGTCTAGTTTCTTTTAGTGGATGTGGGTTTCAATTAGAAAACAGTTCAGCCCTCAAAACAACACGTGTGCGGAGTGAAACCGTACCTGTTCCTTCGTTTCATACCGCGCTTTTCAATATATATCAGTCTCTAGAAGATTACGTAAGGAAAGCATCTAACTGTAGGAGTTCAATACGACTTCGGTTCCAAAATCAATGCAGAGCGATCTAATTTCTTCGTGCAATTCTGATAAATTGCTTTATCTAAATCATATTGCAGTGCTCCTTAGGGTGTAACAATGAATTCCTTCTGTTCATCCTACCAGCCGAGGATGCTCTCGTGCTATCTCTTAGGATTGGACTCCGACTTCCTCTCCAGATAAATGTACGAAAGAATCGAAAAAGCTACGAAATATGGAGTTATGAGAGCAAAAAACGCTGGCAGTAGATAATTTCCACTTCCAGGATAATTCAGCGACACACTATCTGTGAGCCACGAAATGGAGTAATAATCGCCCGTCAACTTCCCGATTCCAATGTACTGGTCCCGTGTGTCTGTTGAGAGCGAATGATTATCTATCGAGATCATGGCTTGACTGTAATTCACGGATACTTGATAGTTCAAATCCCTAAGTGAGTTTACATAGTTCAGTTGAGAATCATTGTAATTTGATAGGAGAATAGCGTACCTGTTCGCGACCGATTGCGGAGTTACACTTGAAATTATTCCGGTCACATAACCGGTCAGAGCATAGTTTGAAGAGTTACGAACCGGAGGAACGCCTACTGTTATATCAAATGGTCTTTGCAAGTTTATCGTATTGAATGAATAATTGTAACCATTGAAGTTCATTGTTATCGAATTATAATCGGAAGAAAATATGAGATAGTTCCACGATTCGCTACTAAAGGAGTAAGGTATCGTGTAGCTCAGAACCCATGTTCCAGATGAAGCATTTTCTTTCGCAATAATGGCATAGTTTGGATAGAGTGCAACCTCGTATACGTTGTCGCCCGATTTCATGTAAAATGGGACAGTCTGAACGCGCGCGAGTACGAGAGGCCTGAAAAAGAAGAGGAAATAGTGGTTAGGCAAAGACGAACCATTAAGTTCGTAGAGCAACGAAGAATTTCCATTCAAATAGTAAATAGACTGGTTAGACGGCCTTGGCCCTACGAAATTATTGGTCAAATCCGCATTTACTGAATTGGGCAAAATCGCTACACTTTGATTTGACGTCAAGTAAGGTTCATTGACTATTGAGGCGCTCAGATTATTCATGTTAATCAACCCAATATTGGTAGGAGGATTTTGATAGATCGAAACGATCCCAGTCAAATTGAAATTAGAGTTCTCGAGGGTTCTCGTCAGGATCGTCGTATAATACGATGCGTAAAACAATACGGAATTGCCAGTTGTCCAGTAGGTTTGGTCCAAGACTGGCATCATATATCCGTAAATGGGAGATTCGGGGAAAAGTAAACCGAGAGGCGCGTTCTGAGTACTTTTGGCTCCAATGGCGTTGTTCATGCCATTATAGCTCAGTGCCGCAAAGATCACAATTAGAAGAATTACGGAATAACTTGCAAGCAGCTTCCACTTTATGCGCCCGCTCGTTGCTTGGATTATTTTTTCAGTACCAAATGCTTCCTTCAGTTGGGGATGACGTATCATCGTTACCATTGCAAATGTGAAGACTAAGGCAAGCAAAAGAGAGACGTTGTACCATTCGGCGAACGCTAACTGTCCTTCAGAACTGGATTGGAAAAGATAATTAAAATGAAACACATTGTAACCAAAGTACCAAATGCCCTGTTGGAAACCTGTACCTATGAAAAAATTGATGAAGACTAGACCGACAAAAGGAAACAGGTTTAACAATAATATTTTGCGAAGGGAAATCAACGAGATGTTGACTTCATACAGTGCCAAAACAGTAAATGGATAAATCCAGATGAATTCATCTGCGAGAGGCAAAGTAGAACTGAACAAGAATAGTAGAAGAACTATTAGCAAGCAGCTGTTTTCAGCAAAACTTAGTCTCTTGACCATCAAAGGCAGAATGAGTGACAGAAATACTAGGAGAGCTATGTACTCGTAAGATGAGAGCTTGACGTAGAATTGCAAACCTGAAAAATAAGAGTTATTGATCACACTACCTGAACCTGCTGCTAAGTAATTGTATAGAGATCCCCTAAATGCCCAGACATCTGCTGTGAGGAAAAAGACTCCATATATTAGGGCGTATGCGATGATCAGAAATTGTTGCTTGGCCTTCGACGTATAGTATATGAGCGCAGGGATAAGGATTAGTGGGTATAGATAAAAGAACACCGCCACCAAGAGTGGCAATAGGGCCACCATAGTCCGGGCATGGATGTTATTCGAAATTATTTCGTATCTTAATAGATAATACGACAGCAATACAAGAAAAACGGGTATGATATCGATTTGGGCCCATATGTAATTAACATACAATATGGCAGGGTTTAACATTGTGAACAGGAAAACTAGTTCTGCCTTTTTTTGATCGCCGCGTCTCTTGACTATGTCATAAAGAATTAGCGCGGTTAAAAACGTGAAAAGAAAAAGAATCGCCTTTATCATCAAACTCGAAGCGTAAATATTGAACCCAGTCGCAACATAGACTAATTGTAGGGGTATGAAAACCGAGAGAGCAAAAAATCCCCCTGGCCATGGGCTCTGGTAGAATGTAGGCTGGGAATTATGAAAAGAGGTAACGAAGTATATCCATGTAGTTAGGTTTGACGAATCATAGAAAGGCAACAGAATCAGTGGGATGCTGATGAGAAGAATTATCGAGAAGCGCCTATCGATTGCCATTTCTTAATACTCCTATGATCAATCGTAGATAGGCGGCATCTTCTGAGAGGAGATAGCTTTCGAACAGTTCAATAAAGATAAGAATGCGAACTACTGCCCATCGTCTCAAATTGCGCGATGATCTTATCATCTCCTTCCATCGTACAAGTGAGTATAGCGGCCAGATTTGGCGCTGTACGTTTCCCTGCCCCAAGGAGAGCATCATCCCTGAATAGGCTCTATAGAGAGTAAGGCTAGCTCTTTGTAGTAAACTAATCGCCTGAATCGTTCTCCCAAAGTCTTGAACAACCAATACTCTATTGATTCGGTAAACATTGTAACCACTTCGAGTAAGGCGCCTCGTGAATTCGAGATCAACAAAGTCAACAAAAAGGCGCTCGTCCAAGCCGCCATTTTCTTTCAGAATTTGAAGATTCGTCAAGATTCCAGATGTGATGACGTGTGGCACCTTGGCATATTCGCCACGAAACCACAATTTACTACCCAGATACCCCGGATCATTAGACACAATGCAGGTAACAATTCCCACTTTTTGCCCGGCTCTAGCCAATTGGCTGAAAAGGTTCCTTTCCTCTTTGAAGAATTGTCTTGAGACATTGGCATCATGGTCTAAGAGGTATATCCAGTAACAGTCCAACCTTTTTGCAAGCTCAATCCCAATATTGAGAGCTTTAGCTAGCCCAAGATTCCAACTGTTTGTTTGCAAAACGACTTTGCCTTTGTACATATTTGAGAATCTCCTCAATTCATCGAGGATTGCTGCGTTTGAGTTGTTATCAATGAATATGACGAAATCAATATCTCTGTTAATGATAGCTTTTTCGAACTGGTGTAATGCCGGCACATGGTTGTAAGTTACTACTATGGCAGCAGATTTTAGTTCTGAATGTATGACAGCTTCCTTTGGCTGCAAAGTGCTCATCACTTTGAAATTTGATCACTGACCCTCGAACTGCGGTTTATCATAATCTTGAGCCGACCAAAAACTCCCGCAACTACTCCAACAACATAG
>JARCRS010000008.1 GCA_029850555.1 archaeon
GTCTCAGATTATCACCAGTTTGCAGAACAAGAAGGAGCGAATATTCTTGTGAGCCCTTATAGCGCCAACACTGGGTTGGAGCTTCTCCCTATCGCTCAGGCTGACCACGTGCCATTGATCATGTCAGAAGCAAGTACGAGATCAATGTGGAATGGCACATACACGTGGGCCGTTACACCGCTTGTCCCGTACTGGAACAATGACACCACGAATGCCTGGTCCGCTTCCTATTTCAAACTGCTCAACAGCACGGGATGGGCGCACACGATCGCATTTGTTGGATGGGATATCACGTGGGCAATTGACGATTACACAAGCGGCATCTACCTGGCACAGCATACGAATGGATTGACCATAACATCAGCTCAGCTTCTGCAACCTGTATTCACAAACCCGGATTTCAGTTCCGCAATTTCACAAGTATTATCATCAAACGGCGGCAAGAGTCCTGATATCGTATTTTGTGCAATGTTTGGTCCCTTCTGCGCTCAATTCATAACTCAGGCGGAAAGTCAAGGATTAGCCCCGAAACAATGGCACACTATAGAGTGGGGTTCGGCTTTTGCAGGTATTCTAGCTGCAAAGTCTGTTCCTACTCAGAACATAACTACAGATGTCTTCTGGACGCCGTCTTTTCCATCCACCAACACAGGAACTAGCATGTTCAACCAAATTACTCAAACTGCAAGCACTTGGGCAGTCGGAAATGGTAGCGCGCCTGTAACTTGGTACAACTATCAAAACATAGAGATCAGATGGGAAATCTTCCAGATGATCAACGCTTCTATAGCCCAAGTTCCAAATTCAGACTTTGGCTCTGCATCTTCGCTCGATTCAGGCATCAACACTGCCTTACACTCTTTGAACATTCAAACCATAACTGGTCTTTTGAAAATACAAAGCTTGGGCTACGGCACGATGGGACTCGTTACAGTTCAATTCGAGAACGGGGACATCAACACCGTTTATCCAACTAGCGTGTCTAATGCGACTTACGTGTATCCGTAATGCCAAATCGACTCCCGGGTCTGATGGCACCGGGAGGCGGACTCTTTTTACGAATATTTCAGATATGAAAGTAGAATCCAATTTTCTTTTTGACACTAGTCCGAAACGATTATTTGGAATAAAGCATCCATTTTCATAAGGTCAGTCTGAATGGCGACAGTAACCGAACTTGTCGAGCCTGAGACGAAACTTTGGATGGGACAGCCTCTAAAGCGAAAAGAGGATCCGAGACTAGTGCAAGGCCTTGGGAAATTTATTGATGATGTGAAGCTTCCCCGCATGGCTTTTGCTGCCATCCTTCGTAGCCCATATGCGCATGCACGAATCAAAAGAATAGATGTGGATAAAGCCGAGAAGCTGCCAGGTGTAATTTGCACATTAACAGGCGATGAAGTTGCAAGTAAAACAGACCCCTTTCTACAAATTTCGCCCCCACCAGCAAATAAAGTGAAGGATTATTGTCTTGCAGTTGGAAAGGTTCATTTTGTAGGAGAACCAGTTGTAGCTGTCGCGGCGGAAACTAGAGCGATCGCCGAAGACGCTCTTGAACTTATTGAAGTAGAGTACGAAGTACTCAACCATGTTTTGGACGCGAAAGAAGCTCTTGGTCCAGACGCGCCCATCTTACACGATGAAGCTGGAACTAATCTTGTCTACCATGGTACGTGGGACTATGGCGATATTCAAGACTCGATGCTGCAGGCTCACAAAGTGGTTAGAGCCAATCTTCATTTTCACCGATTTAGTTCTACACCAATAGAGAATAATGGAGTTGTAGCTCAATACGATAAAGCGACGGGTTTCCTAAACATATTCAACAATAATCAAATGCCAATGTTTTGCGTTCCCTGGCTATCCTTCGGCTTGCGTTTTCCATCAAATAAAATGAGACTAATTACAGGAGACATAGGCGGAGGCTTTGGTAATAAGATAATCAGCTATCCCTACATCGCCCTAATGTGTCTCCTTGCAATTAAATCAGAAAGGCCTGTCAAGTGGACTGAGGATCGGAAAGAACACCTCCTAGCAGCGACTCATGGAAACGAAAGGACGTTTGAGGTCGAAATTCCCGTCCTAAAGGACGGCACAGTGCTTGGAATCAAGGCTATAGCCTATGATGACTGTGGTGCTTATACTAGATACGAACCTGCCGGCGCAACGATCTGGGCTCAGGTAACTCCTGGAGTTTATCACTTCAAGAATTTTCGAATGGATTTCTATCAAGTTATGACGAATAAATCCCCTGTCGGGCCTAACAGGGGGTATTCCAGAATGCAGCACATGTGGATGATAGAGAGGTCAATCGACATTGTTGCTAAGGAGCTAAAGTTGGATCCGGCGGACGTGAGGCTGAAAAATTACATTCAACCAGACGAGATGCCATATGAAACTCCAAGTGGGGGAATCTACGATGGCGGAGACTATCCAGAGATGCTTCGCCGAGCTTTAAAGTTGATGGACTATGACTCTTTGCGCGAGGAGCAAGCTTCCGAAAGGAGGAGAGGAAAGCTCATTGGAATCGGAATATCTACCGTTGTGGATTCTGGCACAAACAACTTTGGGCAAGTGAAAATGCTCACGGACCAAAATCCCTTTTCAGGAAACTCGGAAGCTGCACGAGTTATGATAGATGGGCTAGGGCAAATTCAAGTGGCATTGGGAACAGTTCCGCAAGGGCAGGGTCACGAAACTTTCGCATCACAAGTGGTAGCGGACGAACTTGGTGTATCTCCAGATCAGGTGACAGTCCTTGTTGGATTTGATTCCGCGATAAATCCCTACTCGCATCAGTCTGGCTCTTATGCGAGCCGCTCTGCAGTCATGGGAACCGGCGCGTTGCTCGGTGCTACTGCCAAAATCAAGGATAAAGTTTCGAGAATAGCAGCACATCTCATGCAGACTAGTGCAAATTCAATTGAGCTCAAAGATGGTAACGTGATTGATCGAAGTTCCGGAAAGAAATTACCCCTCTGGCAAGTCGCTAATGTCGCATGGGTCAACAACGCTTACCTTCCGAAAGGTATGGAGCCAGGACTCGTTGCGATTCACTTTTGGAAGCCAGACTTTACAGTGCCAGATGAAAGGAAGAGGCATAATCAGACACTCACATACTCGCCACAGACTCATGTTTGTGCCGTTGATCTCGATCCAGAGACAGGAAAGTTTCGAATTGTACGCTATGTCATTGTCGATGATTGCGGAAATCAAATCAATCCCATGATTGTTGAAGGCCAAGTTCACGGAGCGGCAGCTCATGGAATTGCTGCCGCAATGTTTGAGAACTTTGAATACAACGACGATGGCGAGCTAAGGAGCAGCACTTTTGTGGATTATTTGATTCCCTCCGCGGTTGATATTCCAAATTTGATCACGCAGTCTTTTACGACCCCCTCTCTTTTTGCTCCAAAGGGAATACGTGGAGTAGGTGAAGGAGGAGGCTCGCCTCTCGGAGCGGTTGCAAACGCTCTTGAAGATGCTCTAACCCCGTTCGGAATCTCTGTAACTGACTCCCATCAGAATCCTCAAAAAATTTATCAGATGATACGAAGCAAATATCCATCAGGCGAAAAGTCGTAAA
>JARCRS010000009.1 GCA_029850555.1 archaeon
ATTTTGTGAAGTTGAAACACTCAGAGGAGAGCTGAAACTCAATCCTTCGTTTACGCTAAATAGTTGATACAGGTTCGATCCGCTTCCATAGAATATTTGGAGAGTTTGAGACACCTGAGAAATCGCGACCTGCCAGCCCGAAACAGTGGACGAAAGGACGGTTTCACTGGAGGTAGACGTTGCCCCAATCGTGTATGTGAAAAAATTGACAGTTCCTGTTGAAGCGCCTGTCGAAGTAGAAGCCAACCCTGCAAAGTATATTGTATTACCTATTTCCGTCGCAGAAGAACTACCGATCGCGTAGTTTGAAGGAGGAGAGATTGGACCGCTCCATATTGTGGGAGCGGCATCAGTAGTATAAGTTATGTACACGGTTCCAGTTGTAGTCCCAGACCCATAGATTAGGGCAACCCCATTGAGTGTGGGAAGCAATATGGGAGATGTAGTAGTTGTGACTCCAGAAGAAATGAGATCCGCCTGATTCCAAGTACCTGAAACATATTCCCAGACCTCGATGTAGTAGGTTCCTCCTCTGACAGTATTTACTGCCACCCAAATGTTTCCCTGACGATCTGCAATGATTGAATCATACTCATTAACAGTATAGGTTGTGCCTGTTGAAGACTCACCAGTCCAAGATATGCTGCCGGAAGATGACATGGTGCCGTGATTCCAGTAAATTGAAGAGCCAGTTACGAGAGCATAGTACACGGTACTTCCACTTTGCCATAGGCTAAAATCATAACCAAAGCCTGCGCCTGAAGAAGTCGAACCTGTTGTTGTCACTGAAGTAGTTCCAGACCATGAACTCCCGTCTGCGGAGGTTTGGAGTAGAATGGCTCTTCCGGGACCCGAAATGCCGTTGCTATAGAAGATCCACCACAATCCTTGCGAGTACAATATCTTCCTCTCTGCTGAGTTTGATGTGGAAGTAGAAGCAGAAGTCGTTCCCGGAGAAGATATTCCTGAAGAAGAGCCGAACGTAAAATTTGAAATCGAAATGTGAGTTTCGCTATTTGCAATCTGCTGCTGATTTATGGCTTTGACCGTAGTAGCGTAGTTGTTGAAGGAATTGAACATTACGATGAAGAAAACTATCGCACTGAATACAATGATAACAAAGAAAAGAGTACCTATGATTGTACTCACTCCCTTTCTTGTATTTCTTCGAGATCTACGCCAATGCATTGATGCTTACCTTGCTTCCGTCCTGAGCTACGATTACGAAGGTGTAAGGGGACACGCTGCTGTATGCGTAGTTAATCGAAAGTTCCACGTACGATCCTTGATCCAATGTAATCGTCGGAGAATAACTAACTAATGTTACTAGAGAATTATTACTCGCATATTGGAGGTAAACAGCTGCGATGCTTATCTGTGTGGGTCCATCATTTCTTACATAGAGGTTTGCAACATTTGTGCCCCCTACGCTTAACGACCCAGACGTAGCAGTAGGCATCACTCCATTTGGCGGATATGCTCTCATTCGAAACCACTGCACATTTGTGGGATTCGCGATGACTTGGCTGCCAGTATAATACGCAGCTGAGATCCCTACGAAACCAGACGTGGCACCTTGATAATTTGCGGTCGAGTATGGAGTATTCCCGAGGCTAGAGAGTACAGTGTTTGCAATAGAGTATCCGCCATACAAGTTCCCGCTCCAGGTACCTCCGGCGTCAATAACTTGCATCGTGTAAGCAGTACTGACCGTACCTTGATATGCTCCGTTTGAAACCCATGCCAACTTATCATTTAGAAAAGAAACAAATCCAGCACCGTTGTTTGACTGCTGACCGATGAACCTGTAACCCATTGTGTCTGCTGTTGAAGATCCTGCGGCCCCGACGGGAGTTCCGTCTGCAATAATTCCCACACGTGGGGTACTCTGTCCTGAGTAACTGAACGCAGTTTCAAGCACATAGCTCCCCGTGACGGGATATGTGCTGGACTCGATTAGAGCAGCGGGCCCTCCGTTTGTTCCTCCGCTCGCACTGGAGCTTGTTTGTTGTAAATACCCATTTGCAGTGCTCCACGTGCCGGATTGGAATGTGAAAGCGCTCCATGATGCGCCTCCATAAAGAGTGAAAACGTTCGCTCCATTGTCATACTGCCCATAAGTACTCGAAAGCTGAGGAGCTTCTCCAGCTACGTTGCCATCGAACTCGGAGGATGTTGGAAGAAACGTCAAGTAAATAGTGGTAGAGCTTGAAGCAGCTATTCCATTGGGAAGATTGAGCCAGAAAAGCGCTGACGTAGCCGCATTTGCTGGAGTGCTAGACACATATTCGAGCCACGAATCTAGCGGTCCCAAGAAGGTATTCGAATTCAAAGTCGAAAAGAACCTGATGTTTCCCAGATCACTCGCTTCAAGGTTTGTATACAGTGATGGATTTATCGTCACACTTTGCTGAAACGGCGAAGCCGTTGCACTAGTCTGAGAATTAGAAATTGTTATGGGAACGTAAGAGGAAGTTCCAAACTGAACATGTTCAACAACCATGTTGTCGGAAAGTGAGTTTTGAGAGTTTGAAACCAAATTTGAAAAATTCGAGCTCTGCCCAGTCAGGCCGCTCGTTGAAAAAGCTAGGATCACGACGGCAAGCGCGACCGTGACCAAGATTAAAAGCAACGTTGCAATAATTTCTGCTATAGCTGCACGATTTTTTCTGGAATTAATGAAACAAAATGAAACTTTTGCATAGACTTGTTTTGTTGAGACTGTTATAAGATGCAGAAATAGGCGTTTCAAAGCGGGTCACAACGAGATTCGAAAATGTCCAACATCGTTCGTAGAGTTGAGTCGAGTTGTCGCTGGAAAAATATATAGCTGCTTGAGCTCGAATTGCCTTAATGCTAGTGCAACTCTCAAAGAAAATTGAAATGTCGATGCCTATTCTTGACATGGAGGAAGTGCAGAAAGCTACGGAAAACTAGACCTTAAGAAAATATATAGTTGCCTATTTATCGAAATAGGATTAATCTCGTATCAGAGTTCTGTTTGTGATGATCGTGATAGACAGCTTTCGGGCTTACGTCATATTTC
Source organism: archaeon (assembly GCA_029850555.1). Taxonomy (GTDB): domain Archaea; phylum Thermoproteota; class Nitrososphaeria; order Nitrososphaerales; family CADDZS01; genus JASHOD01. The sequence continues at coordinate 3,047 of JARCRS010000009.1, forward strand.
GCGACCAGGTAGTTTAGCGAAAACTTTGCCCTTTGCGTGCTTG
>JARCRS010000010.1 GCA_029850555.1 archaeon
GATAATGTAACGAAGCTAAACTTTGAGCTTAAAATTCAATCATTGGTCATACTTTGTCTCACAGGATAAAGTATCTACAACGAAGAAAAGGAACTAAAGTAACTATGCATCCTGAACGCAACGATTCCTCACAGAATCCGAACTCGGCGTTTTGAAAATTGAAAGAGTATCCCAAAGGAGGACATAGGAGCATACGACAGTTGCATCTATTCTCATCATTGTGGTCGTGTTAGCTCTAGCTTTCTTTGTCGGTGCAACAGTTCTGACGTCACATAACTAGAAGGGAGAAAGTAGTAGTCCTTCAACTCCCTTCACTACGTTTACGCATTCATCGTCTTTCTCTCCCTCTTCTTCAACTAGTGGTCCATCGTCAGTCTCACAATCTTCCTCCTATCAGAGAACAGGGAACTTTGACCCTTCTTGTTTTGCTCTGTACATTGGCGGAGTTCACGTTTTCGGAACAATCTCTCCTGCGACATCCGGTGTCCAAGCTTTTCTAGCGACTGAAATTTTTCCCACATGTGGAATCCTCCCGAAGTAGCATACTATGATTTTAAAGCAAACTGGACTTTGATCAATGGGGAGGTGATTACTGGAATCTCTTCTCAGCCGTTCCAAGTAGTGGCTCAAGGGTCCTCGTGTCCGTAAACTAACGAATTTCGAAGAATCTTACATCTGCGTCTTTGACCTTTCCGAGCTCGGGATCGGTTGTAAGTAATGTACCATTCAAACTCTTTGTGGCCGCTAGCGCAAAGCAATCAGCGATTGAGAGATTGCTTCGTCTATGGCACTTTTCTTTTCCTGCCGAGAGAGACAATTCTCTGTTGGTTTCGACAATATCCAGCAGCTCTCTACACTGGTGATAACGAAGTACGGCTATCTCCTCACCAAGTGTTTCACATGTCTTGTAATAATATTCAGAGAGATTGATGGAAGTGACATATGCTCTCTTGCCGCCTCTTTCAACATTGCGAAAGAAAGGCTGAACTCTCAAGTCTCCGCTGAAGAAAAGCGTGAGTATTCCAGTGTCAATAATTACGTTCTTTGCGGTCAAGAGCTGCCTCGCGCCTACGCTCGCTGTGCAATTCCCTTATGCCAGCAATAAGAACATCCCTATGTACGCGATCCACTCCGAATAACTCTGAGAGAGGGGGAACAGGTATGAGCTCAAGAGTTCCATTCTCATTTTCAATAAATATTATTTTGGTACCCTCTCTAATCAAATACTTCTTCCTAATCTTGGCAGGAATGTTAACCATGCTTTTGCTAGTTACTGTGGCTGTCTCCGAAAGCATTCCAGAATATTATGAGAATTCCATATATTTAAGAATTCACATGGTAGGAAAACTTCGTGAAGAATCCCGCGCATGCGAGCATGATCAAAAGAAATCAACGTGACTCTGGGAGATACACCTAGATTCACTTCTCAACAATGTCTTCTCTTATCTTGTCGATGAGCCTGAAAGAACCTCTTATCAATGAAATTAGAGACCTTTTATCCCCCGTTTAGTCTGAGTGTCGTCCTTTAATAGGAGACTCTCAGGTGGAAGGAGTAACAGAGCACTCGAGATCTTGATAGATGCTGAATAAGCCACTAAAATTACATCGCAAGTGATACTTGTGTACCTTAAGGACATAACAGGCACTTTGGGTAACGAGCTTTCAGGGAAGAGAATTGCTCTCTGCGTAACAGGCTCAATCTCAATTACCGAAGCTCCAGGAATTGCAAGATTGCTCATGCGTCACGGTGCTGATGTCATTCCTGTCCTAACTCCTCGCGCTTGTGAGTTTGTCTCGCCTATGATTTTCGAGTGGTCTACAGGCAATCCTCCAATCACGAAATTGACAGGTAAGGTGGAACACGTCGAACTGGTATCGATTCAATCTTCGAAGAGAGCAGATTTGATTCTAATCGCTCCGTGTACTGCAAACACCATCGGAAAGATTTCAAGCGGGATTAGCGATGAGCCAGTTTCCACTCTGGTCTGTACCGCCCTCGGTAGCGGGATCCCGATCCTTATTGCTAGTGCTATGCATGAACCTATGATCAAAAACCCAATAATTCAACAAGCCAAAGAAAAGCTTGAACGTGAAGGAGTCAAATTTATTGAAGGTAGCTTGGTTGAATCAAAATCAAAGCTGGCAGAGCCTGAGGAAATTGTTCAGGCAGTGATCTCAGAAATTGGAAAATCAAAGGGCGATACTAAAAAAGAAAGCATTGCAAAATCTTCCCTAAGACAAGAGACAACAAGTGATGAGAAGCGCCTTGCAAGGCTTGGTGTGATCGTAACTGCTGGCCCCACACGCGAACCAATTGATCAGGTCCGCTTCATCACAAATGCAAGTACGGGTAAGATGGGTGTTGCACTCGCAGTAGAGGCCCTCCTTAAGGGATCGAAAAGAGTATGCCTGATCCACGGGCCAGGAGTTGTGGTTCCGGTTTCTTTGACGCAAGGAGACGGAAGGGTGAGGATGGAATCCGTTGTCACAACCCAAGAAATGCAAGATTCAGTTCTTTCGAAACTTTCGAAAGGCGGCGAATATAACGTCCTAATTTCCGCCGGTGCGCCAGCAGATTACACTAATCTCTCGCCTGTGACAGGCAAGATCAGTACTTCGGAGGAACGTACTCTCAAACTTGAGCTTAGTGCAACAAAGAAAATTATCGCCGTTGTAAAAGAGCAGTTTCCAAAAACATTCGTAGTCGCTTTCAAGGCTGAACATGGATTGAAAAATTCAAAGGAGCTCTCCCTCAAAGCACTTGAGACACTCAAGACTTCTAGAGTGGATATTGTTGTCGCGAACGATGTAGCAAGAACTGACATTGGTTTCGGTTCTGATTATAATGAGGTCTTGGTCGTGACCAAAGACGGCAAAGTGAGAAATCTTCCAAAAGCGAGCAAGAATGAAATTGCCGCCGAAATTCTAGACATCTTGGCGGAAGAAATCCATCGCTCTACATAGAATCAACTGCGAGAATAGTGAAGAATTTCAGAGAGTCATAGGCAACATTTGTGCTCGATTGTAGCTGCAAACCGCCAAAAAGAACTAGCTCTGGTCTTCTTTGAAAACAGAGACCGACCTAAAGAGCTGTTCATCGGGAACGACATCAGACGAATCGACAGCGTGGTTGGAATCTATGACTTTAGAGCTAAAGGCATAGCGTGCGGATACTCTCTCAAATCAGGAACTGCTGGAGGCGTCGCAAATATCCTTGGGTATACCGGAACAAAATCGAGAGGTGTGATTTTACTTAGAGCACTGAAAGAGGGAAGATCCGCAAAGGATGCAGCACTTATTATCAAAAGGGAGGTTTCCAGTGGCGATTACAGTTCTGCACGTTACGTTCTTTGCGACGAGAAGTCAATCGTCAGTCTCGAAAGTTTCGGAACCAAGGTGCATTCTTCTGAAGGTTACAGAAGCAAGTTCGTAGTTACCACAAACCACTTTCATAATTTACACGCTGGAAGGAGGTTACAAAATTCAATCCTGAGGGAAAGGTACCTGCAAACGCTCGGCGACAATATAACCGAGCCCGGGATCTTGAAACTCGCGACGAGGCACCGCAACCCCGCGATCTGCCGGCCAGGACGAACGTTGTCGAGCTTTATAGTTTTCAAGAAGGTCGGTGAAGCGCCCCGAATACTTTACTCTCTTGGTGAGCCATGCAAAGGGTACAGAGAATTTCCCGAAACCAAGAACTAGTCACCCTTGTGATCACATTCCACAGGAAATTCCTTCCCTCTCGGCGAGACTTTAAACATCAAGAGACTGAATAAGTGTACCTGAAGACGGAGAGTTCCACAAGATGGCAGACCTAAATCGAATACAAGCAATTGTCTTTGACTCTTATGGTACGCTTTTTGACCTAAATCAGACAAA
>JARCRS010000011.1 GCA_029850555.1 archaeon
ATGGCGAAAGATATGCTAAAAGGACAATTGGAAGAAATCAAAGGAAGGGCGACAGAAACCGCAGGAAGGATAACCAGAAATCGTCCTCGACAAATTCGAGGAAAATTCCAAAAGACGAAGGGTAGAGCAAGAAAAAAGTTAGGAAGCCTGAAACGTCGATTTTAATTTGTCAGTCGACTTGACGTTGGCTGAGAGACTTTAGTGCTCTTTGATCTAGCCTGTAATAGTGCCATTCATTCAGTCTCTTCGCGCCAACGCTCTCGTAGAATTTGATCGCGTTTTTGTTCCACGCGAGAACCGCCCACTCCATCCTTCCACATCCCAGTCTTTTTGCCTCTCTCACCAGAGTCAGAAATATTCTCTTCCCAATTTTTTTCCTGCGAAACTCTTGAAGGACGAAAATGTCTTCAAGATACAAGGTCGGTCTGGCGAGAAAAGAGGAATATGTGAAGAAGTATAATGCGTAGGCAATAGGCTTGCCATCCGAAAAAGCTAGTAAGAGGTTTAGCTTCTTCTCCTTCGAAAAGGTATCACGAATTAGCCTTCTTGCCGCAGAAGGTGAAGGTGGTTCTAGTTTCTCAAACTTGGCAAGAGCTCTAACCAAGAGAAGAAACGCGCCAGCGTCTCGCGATCTGGCTTTGCGAATTGCAATTGTCATGCTCTCTACTTGGGAAACACTTTGTGCGTTGTTATCTATTTAGAAACATGCCGTTCTCGATACCCAGTGTATATTTGTCTCGGCCGGGCTATTTTCTGCTCAGGATCCAGCAGCATTTCTTGCCATTGAGCTAGCCAGCCCGAAGTTCTGGGTATTGCGAAAAGAACAGGAAAGATGTCCATTGGAAAGCCCATCGCCTGATAGATTAGACCTGAGTAGAAATCGACGTTAGGGTAAAGATGCTTTGAGATGAAATAGTCGTCTGAGAGTGCGACTTTCTCCAGCTCCAATGCAATGTCCAAAAGCCTGTTTCGGCCTGTGACTTCGAAAACTTGGTCTGCGATTTTCTTGATTATTTCGGCCCGCGGATCATAGTTCTTGTAGACCCTATGCCCGAAGCCCATCAGCAACCTTTTCTTTTCCTTCACCTGCCTGATTATCTCAGGGACTTTATCCTTTGATCCAATTTCTTCTAACATGCGTAGAACCTCTTCATTTGCTCCTCCATGCAATGGTCCATAGAGGGCAGCGGTAGCAGCGGCCTCCGAAGTATATGGATCAGCATGCGTGCTTCCAACACTTCGCATTGCGTTTGCACTTGCATTTTGTTCGTGATCCGCATGCAGGATAAACAAAACGTCGAGTGCTTTCGTCAGAATAGGATTAGCTTCGTAAGTTGGTGAGGCTGGTGGCTTGTACATCATCGTAAGAAAGTTTTCAGTGTAACTCAGGTCGTTGTTTGGGTAGACCGTTGCCATGCCCTGAGAATGTCTGTATGCAAAGGCGGCTATAGTTGGCATCTTTCCAATCAATCGATATATTTGAAGCATTCGCGAATTTTCATCAGTGATGTTTTTTGCATCAGGATAGAAAGTTGAAAGAGCAGCTATTGCACTCACAAGCATACCCATGGGGTGGGCATCATAGCGAAATTCCTCAAGGAATTTTTTTACGTTCTCATGAACCATAGTATGAAATGTGATATTGTGCTTCCATTCCTCGTATTGTTTCTTGTTGGGCAATTCACCATGAATCAATAGATATGCGACTTCCAAGTATTCGCACTTCCGGGCAAGCTCGTCGATCGGGTAGCCCCTGTATCGAAGTATGCCCTTGTCTCCGTCGATGAAAGTGATGCTGCTCTTGCATGATGCAGTATTCATGAAGGCTGGATCGTAAGAAAGCAATCCAAAATCAGAATCTGATACTTTGATCTGCCTTAGGTCCATCGCTCGGATAGAGTCGTCTTGTACAGGAATCTCGTACGATTTTCCCGTTCTGTTATCCTTGATTGAAAGCGAATCTGCCAAAACATTTCACTTTTGTGGGTCGGAATTTATGGTTATAATCTAGGATAAAAGAAATTTCGCCTCTAGTGAAAATAAACTCGAATGATCTAAGCGGCAATATTTTCTTTCGGGAATTGCACCGGCACTCGAAGACCGAGTAAACTGAACGAGATAGTATGCTCTTTTTACCTTCTCAATGCGTAGCAGAATAGTCGATGCCCATCGAAACCCACTATAACTTTACACTAGTACTGACTAGGATATCATTACAAGAGTTGTTATCAAAATTAGCGTTCGGGAATTCTGTTGTGCCTTTTGTCATCCTAGTCTTTCTAGTACAAGGGCCAGTATAGTTGAAATCTCAATTGCAAAATTCTACTGAACTAGATCTCTCGCTTGTATCTACGGTTATTGGGAAGGAATAGCAACGCCGGAGCCAGCATTAGCACTTTTGAGAACGAATTTGCGAGATAGGCAACCACGGTCCTCTCTTGTGGGGCATAGGAAATTAATGAAGTGCATCCTGTCCAATTGCTGCACCATCCCGGGGCAAAGAATTGTGGAAATCCAACGAGAATCCAGATAACAAAGATACCGATGCCTCCGAAAAATGCGGCCAGGAAATATCTGTTTAATCTCATTCGCTTGTAAGCAAGGAGAGGTAGCAAAACAATGATCAACGACCAGACTATAGGAAACACAGAATCGCATGAAGCCGGCAGAACTGGCAATATATTATAGCATGAGCTCGAATTGAAAAAAATTCCAAAAAAGTCAATACGCCCGAGTTCTCTAACAAATAATGAAAGAGATTCAGGCCCGTATGAATAATGATATACAATTTCGTAAAGCCATATACCACTTGCCACGCACAAAAGACTGAAGAACAGACTCTCTCCCTTTTTCACTTTTTGCTTTCTAAGTGAGAGGTAAGGGATGAAAAAAGATCCTACCACCATAAAGACTGAAGCGTAAAGTATTCGTGCGGTTGATATAGGAAGAAGGAAGATACTCGGTAGATCCATGCGTGAGCTCTCCTTATTTTAAATGCTCTTTATCCCTTACAGTTAAAATAAAAATGGCCAAAGCTTTGCACTTTGAATAAGCACTAAGAGAGTCATCCTTACTCGCCAGAACTTACTTTCGATTTTCAGCTTTACATTGCTTATTTGACCTTTGGAAGAGCCTTTGAGGAGCTCGTTCCCCCATACACGGGTTACGACTCGACTATTCAGCCAGCAGGAGTTATTCCCTGGATTAGATTGTACACGTTGTGCCTGTTGACTTTGGCCCAAAATCACTTTACAGGTCTCGTTTCCCTTTGCTCAGCACATTGTCTTGCGAGAAGCATATCTAGATGGAACCATTGCTTAGTTTTCAATTCACCTTGCAAGCAGAGCAGAAAATCAAGCAAGAGCCTAAAGTTTGCGAATGGTG
>JARCRS010000012.1 GCA_029850555.1 archaeon
CCACACTGCGGCGTTGAACAGGTCGCCTGTGGTAATAACGAGTGGGCAGCAGGACACGCGACACGAAGTTCACGCGCCTCTGCTTTACGGCGATCTAGTGTCTCTTGTGAGCCATTCTGTCAAGTCAGCCTACGAGATCAAAAATCCGAATGACGTCCAAATAGCCTTGAAAAAGTCTTTGGAGATCGCTCTAACTCCACCGATGGGACCCGTCTTTTTGTCGTTCCCAATGGATTACATGGACGTAGAAATCGCGTACAATCCTGTAAGTTACAAAAAGAGAGGTTACGATGTGGCAGATGCGGAGATTGTGAGTACAATCTCGGAGAGATTTGAAAGCGCAAGAAACCCGGCGATTGTTTTTGGATACGAAGTGGATGCTTTTGCAGCTCATCATGAAGCGGAAAACGTCGCGAAGCTTTCTGGATGTCCAGTTTTTGTTGAGCCGCTCACGCATAGGGCTTCATTCAACGAGGAAAACGAGCAGTTCGCAGGAAATCTCTCTCCAGCTTCGACAATGATTGCAATGCAGCTTGCGGCGCACGACCTGATTCTCTTTGTGGGCGGAAGTCCGATGCTCTATCCATACTCTCCGACACCTCTGCTCGCCGGAAAGGAAGTGATTTTCGTTGGCTTTGACACAAACCGCGGAATCGGCGACTCGTACTTCATGAATCCTAGGAGCTTCCTAAGAGAGTTTGCTAAATTAATCAAGAAAAACAGAGGCTTCAAACGAACAAGAGATCTCTCACTTCCTGGAAGAATAGCGAGAGCAAGGTCTACCATGGGCGCGGAATTCGTCTTGAGCGAAGCCAAAAGGAAATTTTCTGGGTATACAATTGTAGATGAGGGGGTCTCCTACTCACCCAAAGTGCGTGAGTTCCTTGGTTATTCTAGCAGGAACTACTTCTTTTCCAAGAGCGGAGCAATCGGCTGGGCCCTCGGCGCCTCGATGGGGATATCCTTGCAAAATAAAAAAGTGCTTGCAATACTGGGAGAGGGAGCCTCGATGTATACGATTCAGGGATTGTGGACGATGAGGCGCTATGGACTGCCCGTGAAAGTACTGATCCTGAACAATGGAGGTTACAACATACTGAAAAGCTACGCCAAAAGTTACTATCCGACTCTGGAAAAGGCTGATTTTCTCTCACTTGAGCTGAAGCCCGAAGAGATTACCAAAGGATTCGGAGTAGAAACAGAAGTGGCAGACAAGGACTTGAACAGTCTTGACTGGCTCAGGGAGGGAGATTCGCCCAAAGTTCTTGTCGTCAATATGGACCAAACCGTGGAAAGACTATTTCTTTGATTGAGTGCATGGCGGAAAGCGAGGGTTCCGTTTAGATCACCTATGCTATCTGAGGGTTTCAGTATCGTTTGGCACGCGGGAGAACCGATTGTTTTGAAACCCAAAAAAAGGCATTATACAGATCCCAGTCGCTTTGCAACGAACTTCGCCGTTCTTTTCGATAGTGACATTATGGTTATCATCGGGTTTACTCCGAGCGTCGTAGGAAATACCGAGCCGTCGCTTACAAACAAATTCCTCACTCCGTAAATTTCGCCTTCCTGATTTACCGCTCCGAGCGACTCATCCGAGCTCATCCTGCACGATCCCATGAGATGCGCGCTGAAGAGCATGATTTTGTTGGACTCTATTCCCTTCCTTTCTATCTGATCAGAAAAAGCATCCAGGTCGTTTTGGCGAAGCGGTTCCTCCTTGATAATGTCAGTCCTCCAATCGGAGTGAAGAGACGATAATCCGATCGCTCCTGCGGCAACGAGAATCCTCGCAGTTTCGGTCATCCCTCTGGTCATGTTTTGCTTGTCTTTGTTGTCCAGGTGATATGAGACTTTGGCGTATCCACGCTTGTCAATTGAAACTTGGCCGCTTCCCCACTCTTTGAGAAGCACGATGTTTGCGGAGGAACGGTTGAACCACTTTCTCATATACTCCTTGTGGCTCTTTCCATCGGGCCATGGACTGCTAAGCGCAAACAGACCCGGATGCGTTGGCGCTGCCTCAATCCAAAATCCATGAGATCCGCCGTCCGAGTTCAGAAATTTTGTAACTACGACTGTTTGCGGAGGACCATCCCACGCCCTAATTTCCTCTTTGAAATGTCCGGATACCGCAGTTGTGGGATGGAGTCTAAGATTCTTTCCTACATTCTTGTTTCTTATTCCTGATTTGAGGAGAAGCGCTGGAGTTTTGATCGAACCGCAGGCGACCACGACGACTTTTGAACTAATCTTGAGATCGTAGCTTCTTCTTCCCGCTCCATTAGCCGCGATGAATTTGCCTTCCACGCCCCTCGCGATCCCGTTTTCAACCACTACACGCTCAACCTTGACATTGAACAGGAACTTTGCTCCGTTCTTGAACGCCATCGGAAGGTAATTGAGAAGTGTGGATTGCTTGCAGGAGTACGAACAGCCATAGGTGCAGTATGCGCACCTCTCTCTGCAGTCTAGGGCATTTCGAAAGATTTGGGAATAGTCTACTCCCTCTTTGTATCCAAGAGTATTGCACCCCCGCCAAAGGACCTCATTGTTCCCGTTCCTCTGGCTCTCGGAGAGATTTACCTTGAGGGTGTCCCAAACATCCGCTATCTCACTTTGGAAATCCGGTCCTGAAAGCCCAGCGATTCCATATGTTGATTCCCAGTCTTTCAAAACTTCCATCGGAGGCTTGATGCAAGTCATCCAGTTTACTGTGGTGCCGCCGCCTGCAGCGCGCCCTGAAAGCAAAACAAAGGACAGGTCGCTTGTAGATGCAGTTCCATACTCGTCGAAGAGTCTGTTCATCATAGATAGTTCGCTTTGGTCAAATGTCTCTGATGTTTCGTATCCGCCTGCTTCCACGACCAAGACATCGAAGCCGGCCTTGCTGAGTTCGTAAGCGATGACGCTTCCTCCGGCACCAGAGCCCACGACACAGACATCGCAGTTGAGTTTTGTATCATCTCCTTGGACCTCGATGGGCTTGATCCGTGCTCCCTCGGGATGTGAAAGCGGAAACTTTTCTCTTGGTCCTGGATATCCTATATCGTTCCAATTCGGATTGATTCCGTTATCGGTGATGAGAGTGTAGAACAAAAAACATGCGAGTCTCTTAAGTGCCTGAAAACCCATGCGCTTTGAACCTAGCCTGCTGTCCCTCCAGTTGGCAAGGTACTTTGTGCGATCTTCAAGCGCTCGAAGATCTGAGAATCTGACCGGCTTACCAACAAGCATGAGATTGAAAGTAGGACTCTCAAGAATATTCAGTAGTCTTTGAAATTGCTCGCGGAGCGGCGGTTCGAGCCTGGTCTCGATTATCTCGGCCAGGGCGTTGCCGACGCCAAGATCATTCGCCGATCTCCTGTAAAACTCATCAGAAGAGGCATCAATTGACGGAACAATAGTTTCTGCTACGGCGCGAAGAGTTCGGCGCTGCCTTTCAGTTAATGACATGATCGGCGACAAATGAGGAAATGCCCGAATGCTAAAAATGTAATGCGATGCGTCCTCCTTGCTTTGTCTTGTTAACGAATCGTAATCCTTGCATGAGCTTGAATGTTTTGAAACCCTTCCTCCGAACAAAGTGTACAAGCGGCTTCTCCAATACCGGAATCGCGTGTGATTCTTTTCCTTGCGTCTCTCGCGGGAGCCAATTGGCGTGGTATGAGAAACAGAACCAAGTTAAAGAAACTATTTTGTGGAAGAGGACTTATCCTCTTCTTTCTTTTCGTTGTCTTTTCAATTGGAAGGAGAAGGAGAAGCGACAGTAGCTACGATCTTCTCTTTCTTCCAGATGTTGTTTTGAGCCCTGAATCCTATGACAAGGAAGAGTCCGCCCAAGGTTTCCATCAACGAACCAAACGCAATGTTGTAC
>JARCRS010000013.1 GCA_029850555.1 archaeon
CAAGCACATCGTGGTACTGACAGTATTTCAAGTTCTCCTCAATTGAAGAATAGAGCCCTAGCCGCACGGGGTTTGTCTTGTATTTAATGACTCTCTCCGACGATGTCAAAATATCACTTATTTTTGAATAGAAATCATCACCGTCATTTGCGATTATAATCTCACAGTCGCGATAACTCTGATTGACTAGTGTTGTAAGAAGCTTTCTGACCTCATCCGTATCGGGATTGTATGCGGGAATTAATACAGAAAGTCCTTCAGTCAAACTAATCGCCGTTCTAATTTTATGAATCAAGAGTTGGGGTAGAATTGTCAGAGCATAGTCGAAAAAGCTAGCGGTATTTTTTCCAAAGCCTCGTGTTGCATGAATAATCTCACAGATAACTTACCAATCTTTGCAATCTCGCTGGAAGCAGATTTGTGATAAACGCTCTATCCTCATCATTTAGTATCTTCATTATCTTGATGCAAACAAGGAATGCAACAATCGCAATTATTGAGTAAGGTATGAGCGTGATTATCCTGTTATTCACAAAATTAGAGAGTGTGAAAACGATTCCAAATGGAATGAGTGAAGCAATAGTTGCTTTCAAGTAGAACTTTCGAGAATCAAGATTTTGCGCATAACGCCTAACGAAGTAAAGCGACAGGGCCATTCCTATTATGATTTCAATTGCCTTGCTTATCGCTCCTCCGACTATTCCTATACTCGGAACGAGCAAGAGCGCCAGCGCAACATCAGCCAAGGCAGTCGCGATCCCTCCAATTAATACTTGAATCGTGCGCCCAGTGGCCTGCAAGACAGAGGACGCTACGAATCCAATCCCGTAGAAAACATATGTGCTAGAAACTATTTCCAAGACGCTCGTTGCGGATAGATAAATTCCACCTCCTGAAAATAACGACAAAACTTGTGTTGAAAGTCCGGCTAAAATCAGGGAAGCTGGTAGAAGCAAAATCATCAAGAGTCTAATTGCTAGTCTCAGAACATTTGAGACCGCAGCATTATTTCCCGAACTTGATGCTGCCTCCGGCAACAGAATCGTACCTAATGGGAGGATCAACACGAGTGTCAGCGAGAGAGAAATTTGAATCGCGGCATTGTATGCCCCAAGCAAGCTAGTATGCCCCCCGATGACTATTGAGTCTCCGCTAGAGGATATGATTGCCAAGATTGCAGATATCGCAAGAGGTGTCGAAAACTTCATTACCTCTTTGTAGCGACTTCCATTAGACGCCCTAAATAGAAAAGGGCCAATTGTATACATTGGCCAAACAATCAGAATTAGATAATAGATTGCCCAAGCAATTATCGCGAAATCGATGTTATGGTAGAGCTCCAAGGCTCCGACTGTGAATCCGAGCATTACGATTCTCGATACGGTTATCATTTTAGCAAGAAGAACATATTTTTTCATTCCCTGGACGATTCCCTGAAGGATCGAAGAAAACGAAAATGAAACGAGCCAAAGGCCCCCAAGGCTGAACAAAAATGTCCATTGCGTGTTTCTCATAAAATAAAGTGAAAGCTCTGGTGCTATCACTTCAAAGATGGCCGTGCCAGTGATACTGAAAATGAGCGATAGAACTAGAATTGATTTGGCGACGGCCCATCTTTTCTCATCATCTTGAAATATCGCGACATATCTAGCCGCCGCATTTTGAAGGGCAAACGTCAAAACAGTACTTGCAACTGTTATTGTAACAAGAACACCGCTGTACGCATTATACTCGGTGGGAGACGTCAACCTCAATAGAACAGCAAGAAATGCGAAGGCAAGGATACTCGTCAAGACATTTTGGATTGTGAGTGCTCCAACGCCATGAGTAACGTTTCTAATCCTGTCGTCTGGATTTTCCACTTTTGGCGAGGGGGATGATATGTCGTCCTTTTGCTGCAAAGAGAATTACACGTGCACCTGTTGGATAGTCGCGGTTCACATGCTCTTTGCTGTTAGGCTATAATAGTTTGTCAACAAAGAGGATAGCGTGTGATTAACATTCGCGGATCCACTCATGACCCAAATTACATTTGAGATCGTCATTGAATAGAATACAGAGCATATTCATTGTTGTCGTTGACAACCCTGAAATTTTGAGGTAATGCCGAAACATCCCACCAAACTATATAATTTCCTCGTAAACCAACAAATTTTGTTAAACTAGCACCGATGCCCACTCCGACATCGGTTAAATTGAGATTACCGGGGTTGTGGAAGACGAAAGCTAGCCCATAAAATTCCTCAGGAAGGAGAACCACAGATCCATTAGGCAGAGTATGCATGGTCGTCTTCAAGACTTGCATCAACTCTGGCTCTTGAGAAATGGGTACGGTGCTTTGAAGATAGCCCGGCGGGGTATTCGTGGAGAAAGTGCGCGCTATCGAAGGAAGATATTCGGGTTGTAACGGTGAGGAAGAGACGTAAACCAATGATATGCTAATGGAGGAAATGAGCAACAATGCAGCTATTGTCCTTACAATCTTGGAATCATGATAGAAATTCAAAGTCTGGCCGAATATAATCGCAAGTGGAAAGCCTGCAATCCACAATATCCAAAGTGACGAAATGGTTAGGGCGCCTATTAATGGAGCAATGAAAGCAAAGAAGAGTATCACGTAAAACCAGTAGAGGTGGAATCCTTTTTGCTGCTTTATGAAAAATAATGGGAAGAAAATTAGAAGCGGCCAAGCTGTGTAAAGGAAAAATTCTAGACCGTAAAGCAGGCCCCGCGACCCCGGAATAGCGGCAAATTGAGGCACAGTCCCCCCTACGACAGTATGCGTAACATACTGAATTGAAACAAGAAAAACTGCGAGAGCAACGCATGCAGATTCTGCGATTAGTTTTGAAGTGATTTGCCTGTAACTAAGCACTGCGTCTATTATTACCGAAAATACTAGGAACACTACAGGTAATGGATTGAAGATCGCGGCGACAGCTGTAAGAGGAATGGATAGGTAACGAACTCGAGCTGATTTGGATCTGAGAAAAATGAAAGTAAATATCACACATACGAGACTGAAGCTCGTTCTATATTGATCCCAAGTCAGTCTGAGTGTTAGCAAATTGAAAGAAAAAATGATAGAGACAAGAAATGCGATCTGGGGCTTTAGTTCAGGGACCTTTCTTGCATAGACATAAACAGAATATGCCAGTATCGCCTGAATTGCGATTCCAAACGCATCATCAATAACAAAAGGATTCGAATAAATTCGATAGAATAAGATCATGATTACCGAAAGGAGGGAACCCTGTGTAAAC
>JARCRS010000014.1 GCA_029850555.1 archaeon
CCATCATTTTCCTCAAAATAGAACCCGTATCTTGGATGGTCGTCGAGATACGCTAGAACAGCGTAGCTATCATAGAAGAAGATGGCCAACTCATTCCCAACCGCGTTTCATTTCATTCTTCTCATGTTGAAGATCTTTGAACCGATATTTCCCTCGTAGAGCTCGTATGTCCTCAAGTCTGCGCACTGATATTTCCACTTCCTCACCCTCTTTCAGTCCTTCTTGTTCCACCAGAGCTTTAGGTATCAAAACGCCAAACGAATTGCCCCATCGCTTCAGCTTTGACTTGCTGATCATAATTATACATGTTTAAACATGGATAGAAAAATCTTTTCCTCTCTATCCTAGAAATGACTATGGGCTCGGAGGGACTTGAACGCGATTTGTGTTCAAGTTCTATTGCATTCACTTACCAATTTATGACTTCGAGGCCGCTAACGGCTTTGAAATCTATATCTTTGCTGACTAATTTTTCATCGAAGGTCTTTACAATCGCAGCTATAAGGATATCAAATTCTCCAATCATCTTACCTCTATGTCTGAGTTCCTTGTATATCTTGGAAGCTTGTTCGCACGCGCCAATAGAGAGGCCTAGAACCCGTAGGCTCGAAATCAATTCTCTAACCTTAACGAGATTCTCTTCCGATCTGGATGAAATCTGAGCTCCCTTGAGAAGCTCGTATGCCGTAATGGCGGTAGTTGCGATTCTTTCACCGGATCGCTCGAGAGATCTTATCTTCTCTCTTGTTTTTTCTTCATCTTTCAAAAGAGAGACCATAATGTTTGTGTCAAGAACAACCATTTCAAATCTCAATCTTTCTCGAAGTTACACGTTTTCTTTCTTTCATTACAGTTTCAAAAACATCATCAATATCATCTCCCTTCCACGCCCCAGAAAACCGCAATATTGATTCTCTCTTTTCTTCTTCTGACAATCTTAGCACGACATCCGAGAAAGATTCGTCTCCCCTTTTCAGTTTCTTGAGCGTTCCGTATGCTTTCTCAGATAGTGATATTACCTTAGTCATCAAACTGATAGATATGTATATGCGCATATATATGCATTGAGGGGTCTACGACTAACGAGTAGATTCAAGCCGCAGGTAAAATGCCAAAGGGCCACAATAATGACGACTTTTTTGCGTAGAAAAAATTGAGTGCAAGAATGAAAAGGCCCTTTAGGGCAGGGGAAATATTGTTTATTCCTTCATTACAAGAGTTTGAGCTGCGACTGCCAAAGCTTCGGCTGTATGTTCTGTCAAATGATCTCAGACTCAGTTCTCTAGTTCTCTCTTCAGCCCGTGACCTGGTTTCATCGTTTTTTTCCTCTTGATATCACTCGATGACATTAATCATTTCCGTTGTCGACTCGATAAGACCTGGTAGAGGAGAAGACGCGTTATGGTTCAGTCACTCTCCAATTTCAAAATGCTTATTGAGCTGCCACCAATCTAACTTTGCTATCGAGTTTGGGTATGAGCAGTGCGAAACCAGAGGCTGAAGGATTTAGCAACGTTGATTCTTCTCAGGACCAACGCCATTTCGTTGATTACTTGGATCTAGTTCGCTCACGAAAAGGCGTACGGGAAGGAAAGGAACTCTCATTCGCCCTTCTCCAGCTGAAACCCGGTGATCTCGCGTTGGATGTGGGTTGCGGGACAGGCGATGACGTCATTTTACTTGCAAAGATTGTCGGCGAAAAGGGCAGAGCAATCGGAATTGACAGCAGCGAAGTTATGATCTCTGAAGCGAAAAAGAGGGCGGCAAAGTCCAGCAACACTTTGAATGCCGAATTTCATTTGGGAAGCGTCTATCAGCTTGACTTCCCCGACGAGACCTTCAACGGCGTAATCGCTGACAGAGTGTTCCTGCACCTCGAAGAACCGCGCAAGGCACTGGGAGAAATAATCAGAGTCGCCAAGAAGGATGGAAAAGGAAGGATTGTCACCCACGATCCTGATTGGGACTCACTTGTCATAGATTCAGAGTTCAAAGAGGTTACGCGAAAGATAGTCAAAACGGCGTCGGACTGGCTCAAAAATGGAACGGCAGGAAGAAGAATGTATGGAATGTTCAAGGAGGCAGGTCTCGCCGATGTTACTGTCAACGGTGGAGCGGTCATCTTCACGGATTACGAACCTTCCTTTCAGCACCTCGAACTCGAGAAGGCGTCAAAAGCCGCTGTGGCAAAAGGGGTGATTTCGGAGCAAGAGCAAGAAAGGTGGGTTGCAGATCTTCAAAGAAAAGGCGAGCAAGGTCGATTCCTCGCTTCGTTTACGACATTCAGAGTTGCAGGAACGAGAATGTGAAACATTAGAGAAAACCCCGATTTTGCTTGTTCCCCGCCCTAACTACCGAGAAAAATCGGTCGGTCGGAAGGGCACACTCGCACAAGAATGACAAGGAATGGGATATGGACTATGTGCGGATGTAACACCAAATCCTAATCCCATCGCAGAATTTCTACACGAAGTTCAGAAAGGGGCATGTGCTTTGTGCGGTTAACGACTCTTTGTTCATCAAAGTATGTTGACCACGACCACAATACGAATTGCGTAAGGGGACTAGTTCACTCTGGTTGTAACCAAAGACTCATTCGATACGATAAATCATGCCTCGAAGATTCGGGAAAGGAAAATTCAACATAATTAGGGTTCTGTGTAAATGCGGTTGACCAATTGTTCGCACATTTTGGTAAAATGGTCTTTTTCTAAAAAGACTCTACGAAGAATTGCAATGCTTCATTGTATTTATGCAAAGCAAGTATGAACTTTCAGCATGCGTTTATGACCGAATTTCCAATTTTTGTTGCAAAATTCATTGTCCCAACAACGACTTAAAAAAGGAGGCCTGGACTTTGACCCTACTGTGTAACGGCAGTAGCCGTGAAAGTAGACCAAGTATTCATGGCTTTTACACATACATCCGCCAACAATGTATTGCGCATCGAGGCCGATCAGAGAGAACAGAAAGTCGTGCTACTAAGCACTTTAAAGACTAATGTCGTGAGTGGGCTCGGAGGGACTTGAACCCACGACCCCCGCCGTTTCCTTGCAAGTTTGAATTCGAACTTGCTGTCAGAGCGGTGTCCTAACCAAGCTAGACGACGAGCCCAAAGCGAAGGAAAATCGTTGACGATTGTGAATTTCCTTGGCGTTCGTTTAAATGCTTTCTCAAGGTAGACAATTGATATGCAGCGCTTTCAAAGAGATCTCAAGGAAGAATTTGTAATAAAGCAAAGTGTAGCTTACTTCAACAATGCTTCATACACTCCAATGAGCAAATCCGCAATAGATTCTATATCGGGAGCTCTCGAAGAATATTCCAAGAAAGGACCCAGCGATGAGCACTATCTGAAGCTCAAAGCCGGAGGAGACATTGCTCGTGAAAAACTTTCGAAATTGATCAATGCTCCCCAAGAGGACATTATCTTCACCGAAAGCGCGACTCAAAGTATCAACATAGTTGCAAACGGATTTGGACTTTTGCCGCATGATAGTGTGATTACACGAGGAGGATCTAGCGAGCATCCTTCAAACTTTTTGCCCTGGAAATATTACGTCGAAAAAAAGGGGGCCAACATGGTAGACCTAAAAACAGATCAATTTGGAACCCCTGACCTCTCCGAACTCGATTCCTCGCTGAAACTAAGCAAAGCAAAGCTAGTTGTAATGAGCCATGTTCTTTACAATTTAGGGACGATCCTGCCTGTCGCCGAGGTCGCACGAGTTGCCCATGAGCGAGAGGCTCTCTTTTTTCTAGATGCCTCTCAATCTGTAGGAAGTGTACCGGTGGATCTCAGCGCCATCGATTGCGACTATGCAGCGGGCACTGCTGCAAAGTGGCTATGCGGTCCTTTGGGACTGGGTTTCTTTTACTGTAAGAAAAACGCTCTGGAGTATCTTGAACCTCTTAACTTTGGACCAAACGCTTGTACATATACGCCTGAAGGAACTTTCAAAGTTCTGGATTCGTCTTTGAGACTCCAGGAAGGATTCCGAAATTGGGCTTACTGCTACGGACTGATAGCGGCTATCGATCTTCTAACTTCGTTTGACCTCCCTCGTGTTAGAGAAAAAAATCTACGACTTGCCGATATGATCATCGAAGAGCTCTCAAATTTCAAACAGCTTCGATTAATAGGATCTACAGATGAAAGAATTCGAACTAGCATAATTCCCTATGAAACTACTGATCTTAAGCCAATTGACCTCGTTCAAAGGCTTTCGAAAGCAAAGATCGTGGTTGCTGAGCGAGAGATTGCGAATAAGAAAATTCTAAGGATCTCGCCGCACTTCTACAACGATGAAGAAGAAGTAAGCCTTCTTGTCAATGAGCTGCGCCAGTAGACTCCCAATTTGTATGCTGATCTCGTCCACCAATGATTCCTTTTTTCCGGAGTAGTTACAACTCTCCGTCGTGTTTTTTCAAAGCGAATTCCAATTCGTTTGCTCTATGGGCGATGTGAAGTACAAAAAGAAGTGGACTGGAGGGGATTTGAACCCCTGACCTCTCGCGTGCGAGGCGAGCGTTACTACCACTGAACTACCAGCCCATTTCCAACTAAAATTCAATGCTTCTGACTAAATTAATGAGTATTGCCTCTTTCTCCCACAGAGTAGGATCAAAGTCTTGCTTTTTGAAGAAAAAGCAAATTCGAAAACACAAGATTAAAAAAAGGTAAGATGATTTCGACTTTCGTACTATCCTGCAGTGTCGCGGGCCGGTAGCTCAGCATGGACCTCTCCTTCATGGAGTTTCCTCCATAGATAGCAAGGGTGTACTTAGAGCGCGTGACTGATATGCGATATGCAGAAATCACGAGGTCGCCGGTTCAAATCCGGTCCGGCCCATTTGTATTTTTGACCTTATACACGCTCTGTATTGCTTTACATCAAAGCTGTCTGGCTTGATTTCTAGAATGTAGTTTTAACAGAATAACATAGGCGCGCGGCCGCGTTCCATAAAGACACTAATGTGCTAGGCAAAAAAAGAAGAGGGAAGAACGGACTTGCGCACGTTGATTCCCTCCCGCAAAGAATTCCCTAGTCTAAGATTTTTCCTCTTCTTTTTCGATTTCCTTTCCTACTTTTTCTTCGGCCTTGCCGAATTCTTTATCTTCTTTTCCTCGAATCTTTAGATTAGGATCATTGAGATCCTTTCCGAGTTTCTCTTCAGCTTTCCCATATTCTTTCTTCTCTTTACCTTCGATTTTCTCTTCAGACATATGCTTCACGAGAAAGATACTTTGGATGGGAGAATAGTATACCTAATCAAGAATCCCTCTCGAATTTATAGCCCTATCAAACCTCTTTGTTATCCCCCAGTTTTGAGAAATTGAGAAAAGTTGTGGATCCCAAGAGTGCTTGATATCCACAATCCGAATTGTATTCTACAATTAACGCAAAAAAGTAGGTCTTACTCAGTTTTTTGCCCAGTAACGATGCTCAGATCCACCCGTAGATCGATTGATTAAAAAAACCGGGCTACGACTTTTTGAGCCCAGCGGAATTATGATTGGCGAAAACTTTTAGTTTTGATTTCGCTACATTTCGGTTTCTTGCATTTTCACTTGGGCTTTGAATCTGACGTCGATGCCTAGCCCGTTTTCGTTCTTCTCGACGGCGAATTTGTAGTCGGATATCTCGGCTTTGACGCTCTTCAAGTAGTCTTGAATCTGGACGCCGTAGGTAGCGAGCTGGTCCTGTATGTTTCCAAGCTTCTCGCCCATGTTCGCGGATAGATCCTTTGTAGTCTTAGAATCACTCATGTTGATCTTCATTCGTTCTTTTAGCTCCTCTTGTTCAAAAGCAAGAGAGTAGATCAGCTATAGAAAATTAGACAGCACGCCACGATTGATGCCCGCGAGATAATATATTTTCTTTGAATCGAGTTGACTAACTTCTGTCATGAGAACTAGTCAGGCGTAACTCAAAAAATCACACCATTATTCTTTCCTGTCTTGACGCTATTCCTCTTTTGCTTCCGTTTTCTGATCAACTTTCTTTCCTGCTAGAGCCCATTCGTCTTGCCTCGATTTTGTTTCATTGAAATAATCGGGCACTTCATCTTGGCTTTTTGACTTATTTTGATACTTCTTGCTCGCCAATGTCCATCAAGTGGTAGAAGACATCATTGAAAGGGAAATGGTGATTGGAAACTTGGGCTAGAGCGGAAATATAGGACCTACGTCTTCTCAAGTTGCTATCTTAAATGACCAAAGATATATCTTCTTGTTCGCTGATATCGAAGATTGATGTCGCACAGCATGTTAAGCTATTGTGATTATCTCGTTCTCTGCCACTCATCTTTAAGGAAGGAAAACTTATGGGTAGATTAATCTTAGAGACATTCTAACGCTTTATTTCTAAAAAACGGATCTAGAACGACTATGGTAGATGCGATTACATTAGTCATAGGCAGTGCATTTGGAGGCCTTTTGTTGTTAGTGATCGCTGGCTTTTATCTTGTGCAGCACAGAAGCAGAAATGTGACCGGATCCTC
Source organism: archaeon (assembly GCA_029850555.1). Classification (GTDB taxonomy): domain Archaea; phylum Thermoproteota; class Nitrososphaeria; order Nitrososphaerales; family CADDZS01; genus JASHOD01. The sequence goes on from JARCRS010000014.1 coordinate 6,505, forward strand.
ATCAGCTTATGAGAATAGAGACTACTACACCCAGTATGGGCCAAAGAAACAGGAGCAACCCAAGTACGGTTATCAGAGCTCCAGACGCCCTTTCCGAACTGACGCAGAAATCGAGGAAAATGCAAGAAGAATAAGAACTAATGCGCGGGCGATTATGATTGTGATCATAGTGCTAGCCCTCGGAGCCATTCTAGTTGCAGGGTATTTTTATCCTGACAACCTAATCCTGCTGATATTTCTTATCCCAGTCGTGGTTTCATATTTTAGAACAAGGAGAAATAGAAGCAGAAACAGGGATCAAGATCCCGAGAGTCGTCAGTGATTTCAAAAAATGCAGCTAGTCGATGCTGCTAAAAGTTATGAGACATGTCTGCAACCGCAAATAAGCTGTTCACGATAAGGTGTGATAGCGAATCCAGAATATTGATTTCCAGTAAGATGGAAGCTCAAGCCTGGGATTCAATTTTAACTCTCGTCCAATTTCTGGAGCGCGACAAATATGCCTCAGTGAAGAGGTCATTATTTTCTTGGAAAGATCAGGAAGCTTACCTTGTAAACGCTAAGGAAACTTATGCATGGAGAAGCGTAATTGATTCGATAAAGGCCGCGGATCTTTCCGAAGTTGCCTCCCAGTTAGAAAGAGAAGGAAAAAATTCGTCATCGCTAGTAAGAAGCAAGCCCATCATGCTTAGAGTCGCCGGCGAAATAACCAACGCATTGCTTCATTCATACACCAACCACCATAGAATCACATTTTTTCAATGCGATTCTAGGGATCCATCCTGACCTCCGACGTAGAATTTATCAATTTTGCAATTAAAGACACCTACTTCTATCACCCCAGGAATGGATTTCAGCTGTTGCTCTAATTTCAGAGGATCCCTAATCCTCTCTCCAAACTTGCAGTCAAGCACAATATTTCCTGATTCAGTAAAGAAGGGATACCCCTTGTCCAGCTTTCTTAGAACTGATTCTGCTTTGAACTCTCTTTGGAGTTTTTCCTGTACGGTCGAAACCGCGAATTGAACAACTTCGATTGGAACAACTCTGTTCAACATTTCAACGACTTTTGTCGAATCAACTAGAATATACGAGTGTTTAGCAGATGTTAGGATAATTTTCTCGCGTAATAGCGCTCCACCCCCACCTTTGATCATTGAACGAGAGGCAAGAGCAATCTGGTCAGCCCCATCTACAGCGGCATCGAGAGCTGGAGGACAATGAGCCGAATCGGCATAGAGGGGAAGGGAGTTCTCTCTGGCCAAAAGCCAAGCCTGCATTGACGAAGGGACTATAGCTAGATCTTTCAAACTGCCTTTCCTCACCGATTCTCCGAGGGCCTTCGCGAACTTTGCCACCGCTGAACCGCTTCCAAGACCAAGAACCATGTCGTTTTGGACATGATTTTCAGCGATAGTCTTGCCTGCGAGGATCATCCCATCCTCTGTTTTGCTTGGGGAGCTCAAGTTTCTACGTCCAGCTTCTCCAACCTGTCGAGCGCTTCAAGAAGTTCCTTTTGCAGCTCTTCCACTTGGCCGTCAGAGCTAGCAATTCTTCGTTTAGAGGGAGACCTCGGAGTTGGCGATGCGACAACAGGTTCCGTAATTCCAAGAGATTCGGTTTGCCCTCCTTCAGAAGAATCTGTCGACTGACTTGCAGATGGGGCGAGCAAATCCGATATATCCGGAACAGAAGGTGTTTCCTTTTTCTCAGATTCCGACTTTAAGTGAACAGGCGAAATCATCTGCGAGTTCTTCTCAAGAATCTCCTTTATCAAAGGGGATGCTACGATTTTCGTTCGTTCTATTCTTTTTTCTATCGCGTCGATTTTTTCGCTTACGAGGAGCAAGAGCTGATCTCGTAGAGTCTCTAGATCTCCGACTTCAATGAACGCGTCGATTCCTACAATTTTAGAGTCTAGTGACTTTAACTCCTGGCGGTATTTTGCACCTATAATTTCCCTTTCCTCTTTAGTTATTTCTTTGGCAGCCTCCGCCTCGTAAAGACGAGTGAGGGCGGCGGATACTAGTTCCTTTTCGAGAAGAAAGGTGCGCAGTTCTCTTTTGCTTTTCTCAAGCTGATCCTTGGGGATCAATCTCTGAGGGGGCGAGGATTTTGCGCGCTGCTTCAATTCCTCGATTTTTGATTCTTCTATCTGAGGAGATACATCCTCCTGCGAAGTAACTTGCGTACTTGCTTTCGAATTGTTCTTTTTGCCGAATAAAAATAAACTACTAGAAAATGCTACAACGACTGTGATTCCAATCGCAAGTATGATCTGGCTAGCAAACAAACGGAATTTCCCTCGGCATATTTCAGCCGCGGTAGTAGGTCATCCAAGAGTATTTCCGTATTTTCGGGCTCGCTCCGAACCCACAGCTTGAACATACCTTTCTTCTCAAATGAAATGAATGATGGCCGCAGCGCCTACATCTGATATGGGTCTTCTTTCGACCCATCTTTCCCATTGATGTTGTTCCTCTAACCATTTTGTATTGTTCAACTCAAATCTCAGAAAAGCTACTTTTCTAACTTCCAGATCTAGGAGGAGATATGATCACGACATTGTCCCCTCTAACTACAATAGTCCCAAGTGAGTTTGTCTTTCCTTCTTCTAAAATTTCCTCAGACTGGTCAACTAGCAAATTCATATGCTGATCGAATCCCTGCAGGTTTCCTCGAATAGTCTTCCCGCCTTTTAGTTTGATCAGGACTATCTTACCAACGCTTTCGTCGAGAACTTTGACAGCCATATCTTGAGACAAAAAAACCAACTCTGCAAAAATCCGAAATTGACTTTGTTCTTGCGGATTTGCACCGACCTTGAACTCTTATAAGCATTCTCAGCAGAATTTTGACGTTGCCTTTTCATTTGAGAAAGTGAGTTGGTTTTCCTTAAGAATCTACAATCTTTCAAAAAAAGCTAGCGAGGATTTTATGAAAACAATTACGTCGCTAGTTAGACTATCCGAAATAGATGGATTCCCAAAAGTTAAAGATCTGAAAATAGCGGAGCTGGATGATCCTACATTGGCGATTATTTTTGACGATCAGCTGAAGCTCTATGTCGGGAGACGTAACAACGAGAGTTATTTCCCCCTATTGAAAGATGAACAGTTATTGCCAGCACTGGCGTATACCACGGTCGACATGGGAGCAGTCAAATTCGTTTGCAACGGGGCAAATGTTATGCGTCCCGGAATAGTATCCTTTTCAGGAGATTTCAAAAAAGGCGATTTGCTGTTGATAAAAGAAGTGTCTCACTCAAAAGCAATAGCAGTTGGCCGGGCTCTAGAAGATAAGACACCGGCCGAGACAATGAAAAAAGGACCGACTATCCAAAATTTGCACTACGTAGGAGACAAACTTTGGGAGGCTCTGAAGCTTCTCGACACCTGAAGAATGGTTTTAAGTTAGGCGTGTAGCCTTTCACTCGAGAGAGGCAAAAGATCGATTTGACTATGGGAGGGTCATCTGGCGGGGGAAGCCAGAGTGCCCAAACTATGCCGAAGTCCTCGTCGTCTATATTGTTGAAAGCACTACCGCTAAAATCATCTGGCGAGTTAGAGCAGATTAAAGCGGATGTAAAAAACAATACGATTGTAATATTGAAAATCACTCCCCTCGCTCAGAAGAATATTGAGGAGCTGAAGACCACGATAGAAAAGCTCACAGAATTCAGTACATCTTTCGGAGGAGATATAGCTCGCCTAGGGGAAGAAAGAATTGTAATTACTCCACCAGGCGTTAGGATATGGCGCGGCGAGAGATCGAGCTAGTTTGCTTCAAGAGAATTGGCCAATGAATCTCTCTATCGAATCCTGATCGATTCTTCTACTCTAGGGTGCGAGACAGGTAATCGGAATCTTCTCGAAAGGTCTTGCGAAAGAAGCTCGGTCTTTCTCTTCTCTCCATGATTTACAAATATTTGCTGAAGTTTAGGTCGGAGTTTCTGGACATATCTCACAATCTGATTATAATCGCTGTGACCTGAGAAACCCTCGATCCGATCTACTCGGCATCTCACATCAACAATCTTGATCTTCCCACCTTCGCCTAGAAGGCTGACCTGCTTTGATCCGTCTAGAACTCTGCGGCCCATGGTCCCCTGAACCTGATAGGAAACAAAGAGGACTCTCGTTTTTTCATTACCGGCTAGCTCGGAGAAATATTCTAGCACTGGGCCGCCTTCCAACATTCCTGAAGTGGCCATTATAATGGCTGCACCTTCCCTCAAAGCTTCCTCTCTGTTGCTCGGGTGATCTACTACCGTGAAGTACTCGGAGGAAAATGGATTTTCGTCTTCTTCGAGGATTTTGTACTTTAGGTCGCGCGAGAGGTACTCCGGATACGCTATGTGAATAGCTGTGGCTTCAGAGATCATACCCTCGATAAATACAGGTGCTTCTACGAGTTTTTTTTGCTTCATGTATTCATTGATTACAAGTATAATTTCTTGAGCGCGCCCAACGGCAGGAATGGGTATCAAAACCTTCGCGCCTTGCCGAAGAGTATCATTCACCATGTTGACAAATCTATTCTCTACGTCATCCCGAGCAGGTGTGATATCTTCCCTCGTCCCATAAGTTGACTCTGTGATCAACGTTTCAACGCGTGGATAGTTCCAGAAGGCTGGCTCCAATAAGCGAGTTTTTCCATACTTGTAGTCGCCCGTGTAAACTATGTTATGAGCTCCTTCCCCGATGTGAAGATGAACCGTAGCCGAACCCAGGATGTGACCTGCGTTGTTGAAGACTAGCTTTACATCCGGAGCGACATCAGTAACTAGCCCAAACGGCACCAGTATCGCGTGTTTGATCACTTCCCTTATGTCTCGCTGGTCGAATACCAGTCTTCCTCCCTCTGACTGCCCAAGCTTCACCATGTCTTGATGGAGCAATGTCATCAGCGGAAGAGTAGGTTCAGTACAATAAACTGGACCATCGTAACCGTACTTGAACAGGGCAGGTAGGAATCCTGTGTGATCTAAATGTGCGTGACTAATAATCACGGCATCAAGCTCGTGGAGTTCTATATCTGCCCAGTCGAGTCTTGGATATGCGTCCCAGCTTGACCTTGCGCCCGGATGGATTCCGCAATCGAGCAGGAGTTTACTTTCTGATGTTGAAACAATAATGGAGGACCTGCCAACCTCTTCAAATGCCCCCAAAGTCATCAAGCTGATCTCTGATTCCTCCGAAAGTCTCGGTCGGAAAATATTCTCTCCAACTTCCTTCAAAAACCTAGACCGTTCTGGCGCAGATTGCGTCAGAGTGAGATTGATGTATTGAATCGTTGCACAAGGGATGTGGGGATGTTTCCTTATCCTAATTTTCCAGCCTGTCTTATCCGTGAGTTCTATCGGGTTGAAGCCTTTTTCTGGAGTAAGCTGAAGCGGTTTGATTGCCTCAAGCACAGCCTCTCCTAAAGCGGCATCGAAGAAAATGCTCTGTACCCCGGCTTCCGATGGCACACTAGCCAATATCAGATCCTGTGCTTCTTGCTCTTCCTTGCGAATCGACTTGTCCGTCCGAACTACGACGCGTCTCTTCACCAAATTGACGAGATCGGAGACAATGTAGCTATTCTGCTGGAGGAATTTTGGATTCTTCGAGTAAAGGGCTATTCTTGGTCCTTCATACTCAACCCTTGTAATTTCAGCTTCCGCTGGAATATGATTGAGAATTACACCCGTTACACTCTGTGCACTTTGACGTTCTGTCAAACTTAACTTCTACTACTGGGAATCGTCGTCAAATACTGGTTTTTTTCTTCCCTGGTTAATTCCCGATAACCAGCATCCTTTGTCACAACTGCCACGTCGAAACCATCGCCGGTTCCCGCGTTTCGCTTGATCGCAGCATTAACCGCTTTGATGGCAATCGGAATGACATCCTTGACGTTCATATCTTTGCGGTATTCATCTTCTAGGATGCCGTACGCGACTGGAGAACCGCTTCCGGTTGAGACGGCTGATTCCTTAGTGTTCGCTCCAAAGAAATCGACACTATAGATGGTGGGGCCTTCTTCTGGATCGACACCGCATATCAGAAAATCTGCTATCATTGGGTACGCTCTATTTCCGAAGAAAATATTTGCTGCAATTCTTGCGATCGACTTGATTGGGATAGGCGCTTCATTTTCAAGTCTATACAAATTAGCATAGTACTTCAAAGTGTCAATCAGGTTTTGTGCGTCTGCGACTGTTCCGGCTATCGTAACGCCCACATGTTTGTCGATCATGTACATTTTCTTTCCTCGTCGGTGCGCAATGAAGAGATATCCAGCAGTAACTCTTGTATCAGTACATAAGACAACGCCATCCTTCGCTGTCATTGCGCATGTTGTGGTTCCATGATATTTTAGAGCGTCCACTTTTCTTCTGATTTCTTGGGCGCGCTCAAAATTGTTCTTTGTTAGATCGTCTAATCCGTTGTTGATATGTGGCAACAATTATCACTTATGAGTGACCGGAATCCTTACAGAAGAAAGAGTTTGTGCTTTTAGTTTCTCGCTTCCCCCTTGTTTAATACAAGAAAAAAGGAGCCCGTAGGTTTCAGTCTGCGAGAATACCGGTTGGAGTTCTCTTTGAGTAAAGTCCTTTAAATAAGTTTCCGAACGACCAAGCCTCTAATCCGCTGGATCGGTCAAATAGTTGCCTGCCATGCATGTGATGGAGCTACCGAGGAAAGTAGTCGTCGGAGATGAAATTATCCGAGACATGGGGAACATTCTCGAAGAGCTTGAGGTAGGTGCCAGTGCCCTCATTGTCTGGGGGCCTAACGTAAAGAAGATAGTGGGTGATGAGCTGCTAGAGTCCTTAGAAAAGAAAAGTTTCAAAATAAACTGGGAAATTGTGGGGCCCTCAACATTTCAAGAAGTAGAAAGGATCTCTAAACTTACTAAGAAAACAAGAGCGTCATTCCTAATAGGAGTTGGAGGAGGAAGATCAATCGACATTGCAAAACTCTCCTCGTTCAATTCGAGAATACCATTCGTCAGTGTTCCAACGAGCGCTTCCCACGACGGAATCTCAAGTCCTTTTGCTTCGGTAAAGGGATTAAATCGCCCTTACTCTGTTGTGGCAAAGCCACCGATCGCCATAGTCGCGGATATCAGCGTAATCTCCAAGGCTCCATTCAAGTTGCTCGAGAGCGGATGCGGCGATCTCGTTTCAAAGCGAACTGCCGTGAGGGACTGGGAACTCTCCCACGGGAAAACCGGTGAATATTTTGGGGGTTACTCTGCTAATCTCGCATTGCTCTCGGCCGATCTTGTGATTGATAATGCGTCTTCCATTTCGACTCAAGATCAGGACGCGGTACGAGTTGTTGTTGAAGCTTTGATTAGTGCAGGCGTGGCAGCGGGAATAGCTGGGTCCAGTAGACCTTGCAGCGGATCGGAACATCTTTTCTCTCATGCAATGGATATCGTAGCTCCAGGGAAAGGAATGCATGGAGAAAAATGTGGGATGGGAAGTATAATGATGGCAAAGCTCCATGGTTTGGACTACATACAAATCAGGGATGCCCTCAGTCTAATCGGTTGTCCGATAAAGGCCTCAGAAATTGGAGCCACGGCAGACGAAGTAGTGAAGGCTCTTTTACTTGCAAGGGACATTCGTAAGGAGCGATACACCATCCTCAACGAAACAAACCTGACTGATGAGACAGCGAGGTCGCTTGCAAAAGATGTTGGCTTATTCTAGCAGCAAGTTATTTTGAGCTAGCGGTGGTGGTAGCTTTCCTACTTGTTGTAGGTACTGATGCTTCACTTTCGCCTTCCTCATTAGTTTGCTCGGGAGAAGACTCGGCATTTGTTCCTGCTTTTGGCTCGTCGGTCTTTGCTTCAGCTGCTTTAGTATCTTCAAGTTTCTTTTCGGCGGGATTCTCGTATTCCTCGACGAAAGCAACCTTCGAAAGAGGCTTGATAAATTTGAACA
>JARCRS010000015.1 GCA_029850555.1 archaeon
CAAAAAAATGCGAACACAATGGCTCTGGATCAGATAAATGCCAAAAAATGTCATACTTATCACCATAGACAGTCTTAGGCGAGATTCGGTCGGATTCCTTAACTCTAATTGCAGACTGACGCCTTATCTCGACAAGCTCGCCTCCAAATCAACAGTGATGGCGAACGCATTCGCTACAGGCGGAGGGACTATCTATGCGATGGGTTCTCTCATGACTTCATCCTTTCCCATTATCAATCTGACCGATAGAAACATACGAGGTTGGCCAACACTTGCACAATTATTTAGGAGCCGAGGTTATCGAACAGCCGCGTTTCATTCCAATCCTTGGCTCTCTCAGCCCTTCGGATTTGATCAAGGTTTTGAGGAATTCCGTTATATTGTTCCAGCGTTGCCTACCGAAGATGTTGTTGATGTCGGTCCTCTGGCTCGAAGGATTCCAGAGGCTCTAAACGAATTCACGAATATTACTTTCAAAGACGCTCCACTCTGGATAAGAGCCTCAGATCTTTTTGAGCAGGCTACTCGATGGATCGATAAACTAGATCGGAAGGATCCATACTTTCTGTGGGTTCATCCTATGGACGTACATTTTCCATATACTTATCCGACCACGACTATGAATCGATTGAATACCGGTAGGATATTGAGGTATGGATTCGATTTTCTTGTTAGATATTCTGACAATCGTATCATCAATAACGTTGGAAAAAATTTCTCCCTCATTGAAGAGTACAAAGCTTCTATTCGATACCTAGACGGAGTCCTTCAGAATTTTTGTGAAAAATTCCCTAACTCATTAATTGTAATCATGTCTGATCATGGAGACCTCTTTGGTGAGCATGGCTGTTTTCAACACCCTGGCGAACTGTATAATGAGATTATCAGAATTCCTGTTCTTATTTATGACAGAGAATACGGGCATAGGGTTATTCAATCGAGCTTCAGCGCTATAGAATTAGGAGATATAATTAGAGCGCTCGCAACTGAAAGTGAAAGTAACTTTGAACCCAAAATTCATCAGATGTTTTCAATCCACGTGGACTACAACACTAAAGTTCGACGGACTTCAGTTGTTGATGGAAAATGGAAGCTTTCGGTAACTGAAAATATAGGAAAAAGAAGCGAAATAAGAAAATTGTATGACATCGAAAAAGACACGCACGAATTACAGGATCAGAGCGGGGCAAATGAAGACATCGTTGGTGACATTATGCGGATTCGTACAGACATAATGAAAACTGCAGAAAGACAAAAACTGAAATTGTCCATGCGCAAGTTGGCACCAATACTTCAGAGGAAATCAATTATTCAGTAAAATTACAGGGAGATTGCAAAACATGCCAGACAATGTTAGTATCGAGATTTCAAGCAAACTATATGAAGGCCTGAAGAAGAAACTGCAAGGCTCTAGCTTTGGGGATGTTTCAGAGCTAGCTGAATTCATCCTCCAACAGTTCTTGGAAATGGAGGAGGGAGATAAAGAAGCGGCGCTCTCGGAGAAGGAGAGTAAGGAGCTCCACGAAAGATTGAGGAAGCTAGGCTACGATTGAAATCTGACCTTGCCTTCCCACTTCCAAATTGACGAAGAAGATAATTTCTCCCGAAGCAGCGAATTATGATCCGCGAGGCATCGCATTTTGGGAATTTCCTAAGTAGTAGTTAGAGTCAAGCGGTCACGATTGTGTTATAGTAGTTGCCGTCTTCTCTTACTGCAAGATATGCTTCAAGAGTTAGTTTAAATTACCTGTTTGCAAAGTCAGTCATAACTAGGAAAACAAAAAAGGTGAACTTGTGAGTTGGATAACACGAAAACAAGGAAGAGATCCTCGTCTACGCTAGGGATCGTGGTTGCAGTTGTAGGCATTATTTTGATAATTGCAGGCGGAGGATATGCGCTCTATAGGCGGTATGTGGTTGGCCACACAAGTTTGTCGCACCTTGCAGTCAATCCACTTGTCGACGCTTTGGGGATCGCTGGCTTGATACTTTTGATATTAGGCGTTGTCCTGTACTACAGAAAGAAGAGTCCAAAAACTCCAGCAACAACCACAACCAAGCCAAAAGAATCGACTGGAACAGAACAAGAATAGTTGCAGTAGCACCGCTGGAATAGCACTAGCACTATTGTTAGTCCACGGACTCGATGGGTTTCATCGGCATCCACAGTATCCGATTTCCAACTTGTAGATGTGCGTCCTGACTATCTTTACGATTAGCAGTACGTATTGCGCAATACGATCATCTTGTAGATCCGCGGAACTTGGACAAGAAAAAGAGTTAGCTTTGTCTCGTGCATCTTAAAGGCAGGTTGATAAAGGGATACGCGATTGTTTTTCAAATCATTCAAAAATTGTCGTCTAAAGAGGAGAGAGTAGCTAGGCAGTCCATCGGCTCTACTTTCATAGTTACTTTTGGAAATATTGTGTACGCCGTGGTCCTAGCGATTACCTCGCTCATAATAGCAAGGCTTCTCGGACCTGCGGCGTATGGTGTGTATGGCCTCGTTCTCGCAATACCGCTATTCCTGCAGCTTTTGGCAGGAGTTGGCGTGCAACCTGCAAGTACAAGATACTCTTCCTATTACATTTCGCGGGGGAATATCACAAATGCTCGAAGGATGACAAAAAATGCGATATTGTTTTCGACACTGACAGGGTTAGTTCTGACTTTTCTAAGCGTTATTTTCTCTGGATCAATGTCATCGACATTTTTGCACAGACCGGAGATAACTCTCTATGTCGAATTGGCTTCAATATCGATCATCGGTCAGGTACTTTTCAACTTTCAAACTGGAGCATTTGTGTCCTGGGGCATTCCTACTCAGTACGCGGTTTGGAATACAATTCAGGCAGTACTGAAACTAATAGTTTCAGTGTTGCTAGTTCTTCTTGGTTTAGGGGTCCTCGGGGCATTATGGGGATTCGATATTTCGTATTTGCTTGGTGGGTCTTTTGGAATAATCGCCCTGTATGTTATGAAGCTCAGAAATCACACTGATTCCGAAAAGACGGGATTAAGAGCGATGACATGGAGCCTTGGGATCTTTGCAAAGGACGTAAGCGAGATGGTCAGGTACGGGTTGCCAGACTATGCAGGATATATCATATTGATGTTTTCACAGCAACCAATTCTTATTATAATACTCTCGATCATCGCCTCAAACACAATCATTGGATATTACTCTGCCGCGACCAATATTGCTTCTGGTTTGACCTTGATCGTTGGATCGCTGGCTCCTGTCTTCTTCGCTACATTTGCAAGATTGGATGGAATGAAATCCGATACAGGAAACGCGTTTTCCTATGCTGTGAAGTACATTTCTTACTTCTTGATACCAGTTTTCATATTTTTGATGGCAAGTTCAAACCTTGTTATTGAGATAATTTATGGTAGAACCTATCTTCCTGCATCCTACTATCTTGAGCTCTTAATGCTAGGTTATCTTCCTCTGGCCTTTGGACAGGCGGTTTTAAGTTCATTCTTCAACGGCGTAGGGAAGACAAGACTCACCATGTATATGGCTCTGATTGAAAGTCTTGCGACACTTGCTCCAGCATTTATCTTGATAATTTGGCTCAAGCTTGGTGTAAATGGTTTGTTGTACTCTATCATAATTTCAAACATAGCGCCGACCGTATTTGGTTTGTACATAGCGGACAAGTACCTTCGAGCAAGAGCTGATTACATTAATCTACTCAAGATACTTGTTATCTCGATTATATGCTACGGATTTGTTTACCTGCTAGCTTCTTTTGTTTTCACCGATGTTTCTAACTTTGTCTTGGCCCTAGCTTCTTTTCTGGTGGAGTTACTGGTGTTCCTCGGGTTATATCTAACACTGGTTCCATTGTTTCGTGCAATAGGAAGTGAAGACATCAGTCGCTTGAAGACAACATCCCATGGCCAAAGGGTGTTAAGCAGATTCCTGCACCCCATATTGAATTACGAAAATTTCTTGATTGAACACATCGAAAAGATTTCAACCTAATTAATACGCGCGCATGGAATTCGAGGTTTCAGTCTCATGCATTTGGCAATGAACGAATTTGCCACAGATATGAAATCATTTCGAGTCAGCAAAAATCTCCAGTATTTATGAGGGAGTCAGCTATGCCGCAAATTTCTGTTGTTATGACAAACTACAACAAAGACAGATTCATAATGCAGGCGGTTGAATCAATACTCAACCAGACGTTCGCCGACTTTGAACTAATCATAGTTGATGATGCGTCCATGGACTCATCTCGGCAGATCCTGAATGAGCTTGCAAAGTCGGATCCCAGGATCAAGCTTATCGTGAACAATACGAATATGGGGCCCTCTTACTGCAGAAATAGAGCTTTGAAGATGGCCACTGGAAAATACATATCTTTCGTTGACTCGGATGACATGATTAGGGCAGAAAGATTAGAAAAGATGGTA
>JARCRS010000016.1 GCA_029850555.1 archaeon
GCGTTTGACCCAGTGCCAAAAGTATCTCCTAATCCCGTAAGGGTCAGAAGCAAAGTGCCAAAACCTATTTCGCCCAAGTTTGCGAAAAGCATTGTCGTAGGGCTGATCGATTTTACAAGACCAGTTGCGTTTCTAGCAAAAAGAGGCTGTTGCTTCGTCATTGGTTTGCGAAGAAATGCTCCGGTTATTTAAACTAGGACAAATATCCTTGGCCCAAAGGGTGATTCCTGCCAGAATTGTCGATGATTTGGCCGAAAACCAAAATTATGAATGCGAATGTGGCTGAATTCTAAAGAAATTGCAAGTGCAATTATTCAGAAATCGAATATGACCTTTATCTGACTGGGAGATTTAGCTTCGGCAAAAGCAATTCTAAACTCGTCTAGGGCAAAACGGGCAGTTATCAATTCTTTAGTTTTGATCAATTTATCTTGAAGCATACCTATAGCTTCTTCAAAAGGTCCACATCTCGAACCTTGAATTCGAACTTCTTTCACAGCAACTTTCGTGATGTCAAGATTGACGGGCAAGCCGTGGGTGCTTTTGACATGAATCGTACCTCTCGGTCGAACTATTTCTAGCGCCAAGTCGATGCCAGCGGGATTGCCAGTCGCTTCTATAACGTGATCAAAACCGATCCCTTTTGTAATCTTTGAAAGGGACTGAATTTCATCAGTGGAAGAAAGTATTTCATTCGCACCAAAAGAGGTAGCTAGTTTGCTTCTCTTCCCATATCCTTTATGACGGGTAATTGCAACTAGAAGCTTCGGATTTTTCAGTTTTAGAACTTGCAAGATTAATAGCCCCAGTCTCCCTATTCCAATTACAGCGATTGTAGATTGCTTTGAAATGCTGGACATTTTCGTTAGCTCTATTGCTGCAGCTAGGGGTTCCACAAATACAGCCTCCTCATCGGTAATTGAGTCAGGAATGACATGTAGATTTTCGATAGGAGTCGAAACAAAATCTGCAAATCCACCATCCCGATCGATTCCTATGGTTCTAATATTTAGGCAGTGATTTTTCAGCCCAATTTTGCAGAGATCGCAATTCCCGCAACTCACGTTGATTTCGGTCGCCACCCTGGTGCCAATAGAGAACAACTTTGATGCACGAGATATACTATCAATAACACCAAAAATCTCATGACCCAGCACTACGAGAGGTTTGATCTTGTAATCCCCCGAGGCTATCGCTATATCGGTTCCGCATATTCCTGCCTTCTTGACTTTTAGAATAGCTTCTCCTCTAGTTTCAAGAGGTTTTTCGATCTGCTGAAAGAGAAGCTCCCCTTTGTTCATAACGAGGGCTTGAATGTGAAACTCCTCCTTTACTGATTCGAGCCTACGCTCAAATCAATGTAGTCTAAAAATAAAAAGCGGATGAAGAGAAAGTCAAGAGTTTGGCCGCCATACGCCGGTAACTCTGTCTCCCGCGTCCCCAAGTCCGGGGACTATGTAGCTTTTTTCATTTAGTCCGTCGTCGATTGCGCCCAAGACCAGGCGAGTCTTTATTCCGTATCTGCTAGTCGTGTCTCTGATTGTTTCGATGCCCTGCTGAACTCCCACTACCGACCCGAGGAATAAGCTCTCAATCCGCCTGCCATATTTTTCTTGGAGGATCGAAATCGCTTTAGAAATGGTATTTCCAGTCGCTAGCATTTGATCACAAATTGCGATTCGCATTGGCTCACCGATCTCCGGGAGGTTCGAATAATTCACAATATGCGAGAGAGTAGCGCCGTCCTCCTTTCTCTTTATGTCGATGACTCCCTTGGCTATGTTGATGTTACGCGCGGGGCATGGTAGTTTTTGAATTCTATCAATAAGAAGATCAGTGGGCAAAGTTCCCGCTCTCGGAATTTCTAAAGCAAGTATGTTAGAATGTTCATAGACCATACCGAGATAGTCGAGGCCCATCGCGGTTTTTATCGGGACGTTTTTCTTCTTGAGTGTACTAAGAAACTCTGGGAAGATGAAACTTTCGTAGAATTGGATTAGTGAAGATCTATAAGCTGGACAATCGGTTAGCTCACTTCGCAACTCTGTTAAGACACATCTAACATCATCTCCGCGATCGGCGTCCCTGTCCAGGTTTAGTACATCGAAATAATTTAGTGAGGGGAAGGAACCGTCCGAAGGCTGCTTTGATGTTGGCTTCGCGACAACTACTTCCATAATTTACCTATATTCACAAACCGATTATTCTCATTAAAAAAGTGTGGCCCGACTGACGATAATCGAATATATTGCCCAGCGCTTTGATAACATCAGGCATGAGATTTACTATAGCTTAGACTAGGATACCAGGATCTTGATTTTGATTTGGATTGGTCGTTGTCCCAGCGAGCGAGCAGTTTCACTGCGTCATTTGCCGTTTGACAGGCTCTTTCAATGTATTCTGTCTTGTGTTCAAAATCCTTTGTGGGATCAAAATTTATCCCCTTTTTTCGGACTTCAGCCATATTGTCAATAATGGCGCATACGCATCCTGAGCGTAGCCTGAAAAGTCTAGCTATGGTGAAAAGGACCGATGCTTCCATTTCAGCGCTAACGACATTGGATCTTACGAGATCATCAATCACACCTTCCATATCTGACTGCCAATAACCGTTGAAACTGTTCGATGGGGTTCTCTGGCTGTAAAATGCATCTCCCGACCTTGCGGTCCCGACAACAAAGGGATATTTCCGGCCCGCGGCGGATTCAATTAGAGCAAGAGTAACTTCGTAGCTCGCGACTGCTGGATATTCCATTCGAACATAGGTTTTGGAAGTTCCTTCAAGTCTTACTGCGCTATCTGAAATGGCAACATCTCCGTTTTTTACGTAATCTTGCAACGCGCCCGCTGTGCCTACTCGAATGAATGTATCTGCTCCACACCTTGCAAGTTCCTCAACAGCTATTGCAACCCCAGGTCCGCCAATACCAGTGGAGCAACAAGATATTGGTACTCCTCCTATTTTTCCAGAGTATGTAACATACTGCCTATTCTCGCCAACTTTCTCTGCTTGATCCCAAAAAGAAGCTATGAAGCTAACCCTCCCCGGATCCCCTGGAAGAAGAACGTATTTTGCGACATCGCCAGGAGCGACTCCTAAGTGATATTGCTTGCCTGCTTTCATGTTTTGAAATTCGACGAAGCATGAGTATTTTACTCTTTAGAGAAAAATGGAAGCGAAGGTTCCATCGGTAACACTAGTTGAAAAAAGAAGATGAAATATACGGCCGATCGATACAAAGGATTAGGGCGCTTTATCGCGAATGTTGCGAAATATACTTCGCCCAAGGTCCTCCAAACGAAAATCGCTCCGGGGTGAGTTTCAGGATGAATTTGGCTTCTCTCTATTCTCTCCGGTACAGATAAGTTGTATACGATCTTGTGTGAAAAGTGGGTTGCACTCAACCATCGATGTCCATCTCCGAATCGAGATCGCTTAGTAATTCCGAGGGGCGGTGATAATGCTTGCCAACGTCCCCCGGCTACAGAGTAGGCGGCCCGATCTCGTGAGATCCACCGGCTTAATCGCTTCAAAAGCCATATGAAAGTGTCTGTAAGCAGAGTTCAATTACAGAGAAACGTACAATACTGGGGCAATTACTTGCTCTAAACGTAGTCAACAATCATTACATCAGTTGTAAAGGCCTGACAACCAATAAAGTCTAGTACGAGAAAAAATTTCGATCAAATTATTGAAAAAGAACAATTCTCGAATTATGACGTTTTTCACATAAAAGCTATACCAAAGTAAAAGCAAGGCAATCATATGGCAATTTCTGAGAGGAGCACATTCCTACAGTGAAGCAACATACAGTGTTAATCAAAAATGCCGACATAGTCTTGGTTGACAAAGACTGTATGGGTTGGAGCGAAGTACTCCGCAATGGTTCAGTAGTAATAGAAGGCGATAAGATCGCCGCTGTGGGGCCTTCATCGAAGGTAGCTAGGGACTATACCTCCTTTGACGCTACTATAGACGGTCAACGAACTATAGTTCTCCCAGGATTCGTCAATGCTCACGCGCACGTGGCTGGCTCATTCTTGAGAGGACTGCTCGAAGATATTCCAAATCACTTTTACGGATACGCATTACCTCTCGAGAAGTTTCTAACGCCGGATGCGATTAGGACGTTTAGTTTAGTTGGGGCAGTAGAGGCACTTAGGTTCGGTGTTACATGCATTAACGATCATTATTATCATTCCGATCAGGTTGCAAGGGCTTTCGTGGCATCCGGAATAAGAGGCGTCGTCGCAGAAACAGTGCTCGATGTAGATATGGCGAAGCTGAAAGATGGAAAGTACAAGCACAATCTTGACGCTGGAATGAAAGCACTCGAGACCAATGCACGACTGGTGCGTGATTGGTCTGGCCGGGGGGACGGAAGAATTTCATGTCGGATCGGGGTTCATGCAACAGATACATGCAGCAAAGAACTGCTGCTTGCATCTAATGAGATGGCCCAAAAATTAGGCGTTGGCATACACATGCATCTTGCTCAGACTGCAAAGGAGGTAGATTATGTTAGACGAACCTATGGCAAAGGTGCTGTAGAATATCTGGGCGATCTCGGCATTCTGAGCGACAGGATTGTGGCTGCTCATCTCAACTACGCAAAAGATAGCGAGCTTTCGTTACTTTCAAATTATAAAGTTGGGGCAGTTCAATGCCCCACAATCTATGGGAAGATGTGCGTCAAATCGAAGCTTGATTGGTTTGCGGAACAGGGGGTTCCTTGCGGTCTCGGCACGGATTGGCTCTCGATGGACATATGGGATAACATGCGTTCTGCTATCGGAATCTCAAGGACACTGACTGGAAGAGAAGTGCTGACAGCCCAAAAGGTTCTCGAATTTGCCACTATAGGTAGCGCTAAAGTGCTTGGAATGGATTCCTCGATAGGATCGATAGAGCCAGGGAAAAAGGCCGATTTAGTAATTCTCAACACGAAAAGTGCCCATATGTCACCGCTGCGTAATCCAATACAAAATGCGGTGTATTACGCGAGCGCAGGTGATGTTGAATATGTCTTTGTAAACGGCGAGCGTGTCGTTGACTCTGGCAGGACGACACAAATTTCAGAGGAAGAAGTAGTTCAGCAGGCACAAGCTCTCGCTGAACAGATCTGGGGAAAACTTCCGTATCCTGCTAACAAGTTCATTTTGTGAAATTTACGAGATTTTCTGGAATCAATTCTTTCTCGAGATAGATTAGAGCTTCACATCGTAGCAGTCCCCATTGACTTTTTGTTGCTCCATTTCGTATGGTACATTGACTCTGCGCTTGTACTCGTCTTTTATGTCAAGAAGCACTCCCACCAAAACTACATTCAGCCAAGACTCTTCCTCTTTTTTCGGTGAGGATTCATAACTTATAGCTAGTGCAGTTCTTTCGAGAGCACCTGCAGTAACAGCATAAGTCCAGTAACGAAATTCCTTCTCCCACTTTCTTTTCTCAACTAATTTTCTCGGAACAATCTGAATTATTCTAGTCAAGGCATAGTTCAGATCCCCGGCCCAGAAGCTACCGTCTTCTGTTCCAGTTTCAAAAATCAGTTTGGCAAGTCTATGAGAATTCTTCGATGAAGAGCTTGAAGGGCCGCTGGTTGCAAGTTCTTTTACTACTCTAGACACTTCGAAGAATGTTGAAAAATAAACCTGCCCTATTTGTTGTGGTTTCTCTAGAAGACTTGCGGCCTCTGCAATTTCGTCAGAAAGAAGATCCACAATGGGATCTAGCTTCTTTCTGTGACTTTCTTTGACGTATGGCATTACACCGTCCTCCTTTTCTGAATTTTCTTTTCTAATGCCAAGAGTAGTAATATTTGAGCATTCAACAATTCAATTTTTGATGCTATCGTACTTCAAGAGAGAGTAATAATTCGCTTTTCTTGGCGTTGCCTTCGTACTCCGAATTATTCCTAGCAAAGACAATCTTGTCGCCGGAGCTAGCAATTTGGTTTCGGAGAATGATCCTTGAGATCGAAGCTTCAAGAGTTCTTATGGAAACCTCTTGGCTCTTTTCTTCGGCTGTTAAAAGTGGGAAGACATCCCTCACTATTTCAAGCCTGTTAGCGGTGGCTCTATTCTTTGTGATAGCAACAATTTCGGCACCAGGCCTTTCTCTAGCTATCTGTTTTGCAAGCGCTCCACTTTTTGTCGAGCACACGATGAGTCTAGATCCGGTCTGGCTCGCAAGCCGGCTCGTTGCCTGGCTCAACCCTTTGTCTTTTTGACGTCTTTCGTTAGCTTCAACTTCCATTCCAGATTCCATCCATTTTTCCGCGACCCTAGCAACCCGATCAAGTACTTTCACACATTCAACAGGATAAGAGCCGAGCGCAGTTTCCTCGGATAACATTAGTGCATCCGTCCCGTCAAAGACGGCATTTGCAACATCTGTTGCTTCCGCACGTGTGGGCCTAGGATTTCCAACCATTGACTCTAGCATCTGGGTAGCCGTAATAACTGGAATCGCTTCCCTGTTACACTCCGAAATTATCATTTTCTGGATCACAGGCACTTGTTCGATCGGATTTTCAACCCCAAGATCCCCTCTCGCAACCATGACTGCATCGGAAGCTTTGATTACACTTGAGGCATTCTCCACCGCTTCCCTTCGCTCGATCTTAGAAATGATCCAAGGAGGATCAGAGGTTCTAGACTTTATGAATTGTCTTACATTGCGCATCTCTTTTGCTGTTCGAACAAAGGAGACAGCAACAAGATCCACATTGTTCTCGATTCCGAATTTTAGGTATTCTTGGTCAAGATCCGTGAATCCCTGAAAGCTCCTCTGAATTTCCGGAATGTTAATTCCTTTTCCCGAAAGCAAAGTACCGCTGTTAAGGCACTTGCATTTCAATATTGTCTCCGTTTTTCCAACAACTTCAAGCCTGATAGTTCCATCAGCGAGAAATACCATTGCTCCGACTGGAACGTACTTTGCTAGGTGCAGTTGATGAACTGGAATCATGTCGTTTTCAGTAGCTTCTCCATCAGGGACGAGCCGTACGATCTGTCCTCGCTTAAGGTTCATAGTTCCACCAGAGATCATTCCAACTCGTATCTTCGGTCCTGGGAGGTCTTGCATTATAGCTATGAATCTGTCCAGTTGCTCAGAAACACTTCTGACAGTTCTGATAGACTGGAGATGACCTTTCAGAGTGCCATGTGAAAAATTCAGCCTCGCACAGTTCATTCCGGCCCTAGCTAATCGGGCAATCATCTCAAAAGAGTTCGAAGATGGTCCCAAAGTACAAATTATCTTGGTTCTCCTTCTTTTGTCCGAAGGAGCAAATATTCTAGAAGCCGTAGAACTCATCTTTACTCAGAGAACCTTCACTCAAGTACAGCGGTTTCAGAGATTTGCACATTGCCTTTGAGAGCACTGCTTATCGGGCAAGTGTTCGCGGCATTCTTTGCAAGTTCCTCAAACTTTGCTTCATCAATTCCCGTGACTTTTCCCCTTACACTAATTTCCATCATTGTGACCTTATAACCTTCTCCGACCTTGTCAAATGAACACTGGGCGCTGACATCTAATCGTTCGGGTGGTGTCTTGTTTCTTCCAAGAGCCGCAGACAATGCCATTGCAAAACAAGAAGCTTGGGCTGCGGCAAGTAGTTCCTCGGGACTAGTTTTTCCGGCCGAATTTTCCTCAGATCTCGCGGGCCAGCTGACAGGGAACTCCGGCAAGGCTCCGCTTGCAACTCTCACTTTGCCGCTTCCATGGACTAGGTCATTCTCCCACACTACGTCTGCTCTACGCTGTACTGCCAAAATACATTCACACTTGACGATTCTGCAAATTGTAGCTTAAAGAGATTTTTTCGCTTTCTTGCTTATTCCACGCTCAAAAAATGTCAAGAGAATCTTACAGGCAGTGAAAAGTCAGATTTTAGAGCAATCCGAAAATGGCTCGTTCATTGGTGGATATGATTTCCTAACCAATACCTAAAGAAACGGGCTAACCATTACAATTGCTTTCGCTCCGCATGTTAATTTTATTGCATTACTACAAGAGTATTAACCACGCGCGGATTGCGATATAAACAAAGATTGGAGTATCTAGTTTTGTTTGATTCAACTGATATCATTGGAATTGATAGATACAATTTGAAGAGCCCTAGCTATATCTTCCACAGAGGCGTAGGATTAATCTAGCTTCTTTCATGGTCACAGAAAAAAACGGTGGCTGACATACTACAAGTAAAAATAGCAATTGTTTGCTCTACGCCAGATTTAGACCTGATTCCTTATTACAGAAAAAAATCTGGGTTGACATACTATCAGTAGAAAAAGCCATTGTTTGAATGCGCCGCCTAAACCTTTGTTTCTCTACATTGTAAAACAATTTGGCACGCTACATACTTGATTGCGAATATAGCTATTGTTTGTGTGTGATAAACTCGGCAGACCGATCTCTCGAGTATCTGGTCGACTGGCCTGTGAAGAGGAGAAGGTCAATTTGAAGCAAGCCTTATTCTAGTTTAGGGCGTTGTATTAAGTACCGATTGAGTTACTGATTTCGCATGGTCGCAAAAAA
>JARCRS010000017.1 GCA_029850555.1 archaeon
GGAAGAGTTCGTAAATCAGGTCCGGCATCATCGAATCGTTGATCGATCTCGGGGTACGGAAAAAGGTACGAGATTATGAGAGGGTGAGGAGATTTCTCGCGTAGACAGAGTGGGGTTTGAAGAAACAAAATGCGCAAATGTCTGAATCTCGCTTTAACTGTTGCTTTATGCCATTTGAGTAATATCTTTGGGAACAAACTAGTCTGTACAACAGCTTTCGCCTAAACATTTAGCAAAAGCCAAGGTGTCCGCTTTCGTGAAAAAATCAGGAGGATTTCGTGTAACTTATATAACGTAAATGAATGCCGCCATACTTGGAAGCTTACTAATTTGGTTCAAATTTTCCTAGATACAGCCTCACTCAAAGAGGTTGAAGAATTCTCGAAATGGGGAATCGCGGACGGAGTAACGACTAATCAAAAGATATTCCTCCAAGAAGGCGGAGTAGATTTTAGAAAACGCGTCGTTGATATTTGCAATGTCGTAAAAGGTCCCGTAAGCGTAGAAACAACAAAGCACACTGTAGAAGAACTGCTAGCTGAAGGTCGAGAATACGCTACTTGGCACAAGAACGTCGTAATCAAGGTTGCAATGTTTGGAAATGGAGACGGACTCAAAGTTGTAAGCCAACTAAACAAAGAAGGAATCAAGACGAATATGACCGTGATGATGACCTTCAATCAGCTAGTTCTGGCGTCAAAAGCGGGAGCAACATATGTTTCCTTGTTCTACAATAGAGCAAAAGAAGCAGGCGAAGATCCAGTCCAAATTATTAGGCACTATGCTAGTTATGCAAAGGAATCCGGTTGCCTATCACGACTAATAGTTGGTAGCATCAGAACTCCAGAGGATGTGGCAAGTGCAATCTCAGCCGGAGCGCACATTATGACGATTCCTTCAAAGATCTTGGCTCAGATGCCATTCAACAAGAGGTCGGAAGAGACCATGAAAGAATTCGACGAAGCTTGGGAACAATTCCTTGCAATGAGGAAACCAGAAGCAAAACAGGTAGCTCAAATTAAGTAAAAACTTGATAAAATCGGAGCCATCGGCGGCTTTCCGTGTTCTTTTACTTTTCTTGTTAATTTATTTCTTCAATAATTGAAGAGCGAACAGATGAACCATAGAGGATCTTTTTGAAATTGCTCTTATTGCGCTTTCTTTCGAAAAGAGCTTAACATTCATTTTCTCGTCGATGTCTCTTTTTGGATCGTTGTATTTGCCCAAGTTCCCTTGAACAAAATGAACCATTTGATTCGTTCTTGAAGGTTGAAGCATAGCTGATCCAAGCTTTTTCGGATTGAGCAAATCAAATCCTGTTTCCTCTTTGAATTCCCTTTTGGCACAAGAAATTGCACTTTCCCCGCTTTCAAGATACCCGGCTGGAAATTCCCAAAATGTACTCTTTGCGCCGTGTCGATACTGTCTAACTAGAGGCATCTTTCCGTCATTGCATCTTATTCCAACAGCGACTACAAAATGAGGCAACTCGATTCTAGCTCGGACAAAAGCTTCCTTTTCTTTCGGGTAGACTAGTGTATCCTCGTAAACTCTCAATCTCCAAGAAGAAGCAACGAGCTTTGAGCTAAGAATGTTTGGCGTAATCGAGCTTTCTCTGGATCTAGCGTTACGAACTGGCAAGCATCAACATCGGGAAATACTCTTTCGCAAAATGGAGTATGTTCTACATTGAGAGAAAACGAGAAATATTTCTAATGCCGAAGAGCAATTTCTGCTTCTTCAAGAAGGCGCAGGAGTGCTTTTACTTCATTATTTAATTCTCTTTCCATTTCGAGTTTCTCTTCGCCATCGTATCTAGAGATAAGCGCGGGCGTTAGGCGTCTTACCATGTCGAATATTCGCTCGGACTTTTCAGGCGACACTCCTTGGATAGAACTTGATTCTAAGGCTCCAGCCACATCTTCAAACGAGAGTATGCCAAGAACCTTGTTATCCTTAGAACGTACGACAAGGCGCTCGACTTTGCTCTGTAGCATTTTTTGCAAAGCTTCAAGCAGTGTGGCTTCCTCGGTTATCGAAATTGGCGAGAGATGCATTATATCCGACACCTTGGTCATCTTTGGGTCTTTTTGGTCGACAATGATGTAGTGAACAAGATCGTATCGTGTAACTATTCCTAGAATCCCCATCTTCTCCGAATTTACTAAGACTGATCCGACGCGATTTTTCTCCATACTGAGAGCTACGTCATATGCGGTTGTGTTTGGAAGACAGGAGACTAGTTCACGGTAACGATACTGCTTTAGACTGTACAAGGTTTGGTTTATTCTCCGTTTTCCATGCCCACTGGCCTGGCATCATTTAATACTTATGAATTGGGAATATTGTCCCTATTGTCGGGACCGGCCCAAGAATCAACAAATTCCTTCGTATTTTCTTAGTGCCGCACATCTGGAATCAGAATACGAACTGCGAATCCTGCGAAAGATGACCTAATACGACGCTTGTGCCTTAAGGGTAGGCGAAGATATCATTTCTCGAAGCTGCTCGCACATAAGGTGAGTTAGAACTAGGTGCATTCCCTCAACATGAGGCGTTGAATTCACTGGAACAACGATACAGGCATCAGCTGTAGTTCTTAGAACACCGCCATCAAACCCCGTGAGGCCGACAATTTTCCCGCCCTTATCTTTTGCATACCTGACCGCTTTAAGCAGGTTCTGCGACCAAAGACCCGCTTTATCGCTCCCGGATCCACCATGAACGCTGATCGCGACAACGATATCCCCTTTCCTAAAGAAATTGCGCAGTTGTTCGTAGTAAATATCCCCCCAACCGTTGTCATTTGTCAAAGCGCTGACAAGCGGTATATTGTCAACCAAGGCAAAGGCCCTAAACTTTCGCTCTGCCTTGTCAGACACCCACTTGTTGAGATCGCATGCAAAATGAGTCGCCGTAGAGGCAGAGCCGCCGTTACCAATTGCAAATACTTGATTGTCGTTTTTCCAGGCATCATAGAGTATCTCAATTGCGCTGTCGACGCTCTTTATGTCAAGTTTTTTTGCTATCTCACTCACTTCTTCGAGGTACGAGTGCGTTCTTTCTTGAGGCAATATTCCCAGTTCCTACTTAGAATTTATTTGATAAATAGACTTTTCACCACGGATGTTCTTGAAATTATTTGCAATGGTCCCGTACTCTTAAGAGAGAAGAAAAAAGCTTCAATCTCAAAGAGACATTTTTTCCTTTGCAAGCGGAGCAATTCAATGCAAAAGAAGATAAAATCCAGCTCATAAATGATAAGTGTACAGAGATTCGAAAACTGATCCTATCAACACTTTCATTTTCAAAATCGGGTCATGCCGGCGGCTCTCTTCCTTTCGTTGAGATTCTTGCCACACCATAAGCTCGATATCGTAACAGTAATCGTAGATAGAAAGGGTCTCCCACAAAGCGGAATGACGGAGAGGGCCAAGTCGTTAGAGCCGCTAGCTAGGTGGAGCAGTCTCTTTTAATATTCTGGCGACAACGATCTAAGTAAGGATCGGCATCATGATTGCATTGCAGAATCAGGTACGTATAACGAGTTACATGTAAAGTACGGTATATCAAGCGAATCAAAATAGTTTGAGAAAACACTTCAGCTAATCAAGAGCAAAAGTAACTTTTCAAACGCCGAATTCTTGAATCTCAGGTAAAGCTAGCTTCATTTCGACAAAAGTACTGAATTCTTGGTAACAGATCAAGCAAATGTCTGAGAATACTTCCTCTTCTGATTCAAGAGGCGAACGGCAATATCTGCAGCGAAACAAGTCGGGTGGCCCATTCTTTCGAGGCCTCGTTCCTATTATTGCGATCTGACTTCATATTCTCACCACTAGGATTCGCGAGTAATCCTTGCTAGAGCTAGTATCATAAATGATGCACTGTCTAGGATGCTTTTCGAAGAGACTTTGATAATCGGAAAATCTCTTTACCTAAGAGTTCTGGCCTAGTATCTGCGCAGGGAGATATCCAGATGAGCAAACTGAAACTTAAAGATGCCCCGAAAAGAGCCATCTTTTTCGATAAAGACGGGGTCATAAATGACCTCACTTACAATCGAGAAGAGGGTATTATTGGGAGTCCTAGATCAACAAAGGAGCTAGAGATCTTTCCTTATGCTGCCTCATCCATAAAAGAAATTCAATCCATGGGGTACCTTACAATTATAATCTCAAACCAGCCTGGGGTTGGAAAAAAGCAATTTTCTTTTCGCGAGTTTCAAAAAATGCAAGATAAGGTAACCCGGGCTCTTTCAAGGGAAGGATGTAAGCTAGACGGGGAGTATTACTGTTTTCACCATCCAAGCGCTTTGATTTCAAAATACACATTGGATTGCGATTGTCGTAAGCCAAAGCCTGGACTTTTTTTCCAAGCTGCAAAAGAGAGAAAGATTGATCTTCAAAACTCGTTCTTCATTGGAGATGCCTTGATAGACGTGAAAGCCGGGAAAGCCGCTGGATGCAAGACTATACTTGTAGGGCACTACACCGATTTTCTAAATCGGATGATGAAGGAAGAAGACGCCTTCCCTGATCACATGATTCCTTCTCTCAAAGAGGCACCGAAGCTCCTGCGATCTCTTGAAAAAAGTATGATAGTTGTAAAACACTGAAAGCTCTAAACAAGTACGGCGAAGTGCGCAAGTTCTTGAAAGTACCTTTTGAACCAATTATCACTTTTCGACTCTCAATAATTCTACTCAGCAAAAGTATAGAGAATTGAGAAAAGAATCTAGAATCCTTAGCTCATTCTTATTTTCAGAAAGACGAAAGTTTGTTAATAGAACAGATTTCAGAATCAGAATTTTGGATACCATGAACTAATATCTCAAGTAAGAATATGCGTGAAATCCTAGCAGTAAATAGAAATGAAAAGAGAAATACTCTCCCAAGAAGTTGAAACAAGAGAGCGAGAACTAACGGGGCCTTCAAAAAGAACAATTCAAGACGACGAAGTAAAAGAAGCAAAAGTAGTAATTGGGATACCGGCATTCAATTCTGAGCGCTTGCTTGAAACCACAGTAAGGCCACTTTGGGGTTTTGCAGATGGGATATTCGTCTGCGATGATGGTTCTACCGATCTAACTTCCCAAGGAGCTAAAGCTCTCGGTTGCAAGGTTATCGCGCATACTCAAAATAGCGGATATTTTTCTTCAATTTGTTCGCTGTTAATGGAGGCACTCAACACAAACGCTGACGTTCTTGTAATCGTGGATCCGGGCACCCAATGCAGAGGAATAGACATCGAAAACCTTGCAAGACCAATAGTCTTTGAAAATTATGACGTGGTGATTGGGGTAAATGAAGCGCAAGAAAAGAATGGAAGTGAATACATTATCGCCACCACCACTAAGAACAAGAGCAAAGACATGATAGAGGAAGAACGGCATTTTCCGCTGAAAGCATACAGCAAAAATGCAATGTTAGAGCTCATTCAATACGGCAAGGGCCTAGTACAAGAGAAAGAAAGACAAGGGCTTGGATTAAAAATAAAGAAGTACCCAGTTTCATACTACAACATTGCAGAAGAAGTAGGAATCACAATTCAGCTACCTAAGAGAAGGAGTATCGTAGTAGTAAACAAGGTAGCCTCCCGAGCAATGAGCCTAGCAAGTACTATTCCTTCAATTTTTCATCTTAAAACTTCAAAAGCGCTCGGAAATACCTGGGTCTTGCGAAAGAAACTTCTAACAAACATTTGGTTCTTGCGTTCCTTATGCCTGATCTCAGGCATCATAATATCTAGTCTCTTGCTAACGTACAGTTTCATATTCATCAACACATACCTCACTTTTGGCAACACAACTTCCTATTTTCCATGGAGCTGGGGTCTATCGTATACGGCTGCGGGAATCGTTGCGGAGGAATTTGTCACTGGCGTAGGAATCTCACTTGCTACAATAAGCGCCTGTGGTTTTGCACTATGGTTCGTCTTTATTCCTCGGGCAAGAATATCTTTGACAAACCAAAAAGCGCGAGAAACACAAATCGAACCACTAACCAAAACAGTCAGAGGTGCTTTAATCGAATTTGATTACTTGATTCGACTCTTTGCTCATAAGTTCAGAGGGATCATTTCGGATGTATTGGGAATAAAGAGAGAATAGTTTTACGCCCCGCATCTACGATTTCGAAAAATAGCCATTGTTTGAATACTCTTGCTCTACGCCCTAACTCTTATTTTCTCTATATTGTCTCCACCTAGCTCGTTTCCACATACTTGCGGAAGAGCCATTGTTGTTTGAGAGTTGGTTTCCCCGTTTTTTCATGACGCAATGAAGGGTATCATTCGGATTACCTATAACTTCTTGTATACCTGGATTATGACGTACATGAAATTTATCTAGTAAGACGTAGTTACTTGCTTTGCAAAAGGAGAAGTATTGGAAAGAAGTTCAATGGACGGAAAAAATTCAGAATTTAGACGACTAGGCAGAAAGTAAATTTTCGTTTAATAAATTGCAAAACGGGTTTGTTCACAAACATGAAGGAATTATGATACATCAAAAAAGACCGGATCTTGGAGTTTTGTTAGCAAAAATCGGCG
>JARCRS010000018.1 GCA_029850555.1 archaeon
GTGTTAATACGGATGAGTTCATAGCGGCTGATACTAGTTGTTACTATAAAAATCTGATTGAATGTTTCGATTTTTTTGAAAGCGCGGGGATGATTCCGGTCGAACTCGAAGAAAGACAGGAAGTTATTGAATGCTGTGAAACTCTTGCCCTTGGTGAAGTGTCGCGAATCATTGAATCTCTTGGGTTCCCGTTAGTCCTACGGAGATTCTTTCATCTCTAGGCTACGAGATTGAATGGAATGGACTGGATTACGAGACAAGCAAAGTGAAGAGGTCTTTTGATATCAAAAGATTCGAGCGACAAGACCATCAAAGCCTGAATCCATGCTAGCTATTGCCTCTATCCCAAGATCTTTCATTTGCACTAGAATCGTGTGATCGGTGAAACTCAGTCTCTTGTTTTTATATTTCTGGGAGCTGAAATTTTCCCAAGCTCTATTGAACACGCTTTCATCTACAATCAGCAATCTCGCGAGCGGAAGCATGTTTTCCCCTTCGTATCCCAATATTATTCTTCCGACTAGGACTGCCTTGTCAATCCGGCCTGTACGAACGAGTGTGGCAGTCAGGGATTCATCAAATACATAATCAGACGTGTAAGGTTGCCCAAATTTTCCTTTTCTTACTTTGTCCGAAAGACTTTGTACTTGCTCGTGGTCTCTATCACTCTCATTCGCGAGAGCTATGAAGAATCCGGTATCCAGGAAAATACTTGACAAATCCGTGAGCTACTCCCGGGGCTTGGTCTTCTCCTTCTTTGAATTCGTTCTCGGCGTCGTAGAACGCGCATCGCCGTACACGGTCTTGTCAATATCTTCCCACCTTGTCTTGACCTTCCAGTCGCTTGTCAGGGAGAGAATTCTTTGAAATGCGTCATCCGACATTGGCACAGTGCTTTCAAAAGTTTTGTCAACGAATTTGTCTCCTTCTGCGGTCGCATTGCTTATGAGTTTCGATAGAATTTCCTGCTGGGTCACCTTCTTCGACGTCTTTATTGTTACGAGCGCTTGTAATCTCTCTAGTTTCTTTTTGTCGCCTTCGCTGAGCTTCACGGAAGTAGACACCGTATACATCACCCTACAGCATCATTGGTAGCAAAGGCTACTTAGTAAGCTTTTCTACTAAACAATGCAAAGAGAGCTCTCTCGCCACCTTCCTCGAGAAAACAGCACAATTTTGAACGGCGTTCAATCTCTTTGGTCAGGTCGATTGCTTTAGACAGCGGTTCTATCCTGTTATCCACACTTTTGATATTCGTACATTAGTTATAGTTCCGCTCGATATGGAAACTTGCAAAGAGGCTGCAAAACACGTCTTGAAAGATAAGCTTACGATTCCTATCACTTGGCGACCGCTCTTAGTTGCAGGGCATCATACTTTGTTACACGGGACGAACCGCTTTCAAAGAAGATTAGGCAGCATGTCAAAACAGTAGCGCCAGAGGAGTTACTGTGAAAGGAATGAACACCAGCTGGATTCTTTGGATAAATGAGCCTGCGTTGAGAAGTGACTAGTTAACCTATACTCTCTGGCTGCTATTGTCTTTTTATACCATGCCAGTTATTTTATGATGCTAACAAAGGGCGTTCATTATTCGTCTTGAGTTCGAACAAAACCGATGATAACCTAACTGCCAACACGATCATCGTTGATGGTATTGTTCAGAGAGTAGGCTTTCGAAGATTTGTCGAAAAGCTCGCAAGACAGAATCGGATAATGGGTTACGCCGCGAACAGAAAAGATGGAACCGTAACCATTTTTGCCCAGGGCGAGTCTAAAGAAAATCTTGAACAATTCATTAGC
This sequence comes from archaeon, assembly GCA_029850555.1. Taxonomy (GTDB): domain Archaea; phylum Thermoproteota; class Nitrososphaeria; order Nitrososphaerales; family CADDZS01; genus JASHOD01. Next base: position 1,804 of record JARCRS010000018.1, read on the forward strand.
CAATTGAAGAATGCGCCCAGTCCTATCTTGGTAGAAAGATTGGATACCAAGGAGGCCAGACCTAGAACTAGCTTGAAAAGATTCGAAATAAGAGTCGGAAGTCTAGCCGATGAAATGATGGAAGGGTTTGGTGCTATGGAAACACAATTTTCTGATTATAGGAAGGATTTCAGAGATTATAGAGAGGAATTCAGAGATTACAGAAGAGAGTTCAGAGGATTCGCTCAGCAGACGGAGAATAACTTTGGCGCTATTGATATGAAGTATGGAGAGATCTCTCAAAAGCTCACACAAATCCTAGACGAGCTTAGGACCGAAAACAGGGAAGCAATAAGTTCGCTAAACAAAAGTGTAGATGCGCTTATTCAGGCTGTTGACAAACTATCGAAAAATTAACACCCCACTTCCTCAGCTCTGAAAAGGAATGAACGCCAGCTGGATTCTTCGATAAATGATCTTGCCGCTTAGATGTAAAGGGGGTTCACTCTGGTAGAATAAGCGCTCAAGACGATGTCGTTGAACCCAATTTCAGCAACATTTTGAACAAGCTGGTTAAAGGACATCACGCAAGTCATATTTGCCTTGATTCCTTCTTTGAGACTTCCACCATGAAGAAACTGGCCTTAATCAAGGAAGATCCTGCGGATAACAAGAATCTTAGAGTGTGCCCTGACAGCCGAAGTCGATTTCGTAATATCAGGACATGAACATCTGCCCTTTAGTCCCACAATTCTTATGAAGCTCAACCTAGCAATAATATAACCGAGAGCTATGGAGCTCAAACAGGAACGTAAACTAACAAAAGAGGAATTCGACAAACTGGCTTCAGAGATCAGAACTATAGCGGGAACTAAACTGAAAAGCCACAAGGACGGAGACTCTGAGAAGTTTCTTTTCAAGCAATGACTAATGAGCCTTCATTATGCGCATAATTGACACAATCGTTTTGCTGGCGTTTCTTGATCCGGACGATCCTAGATTCTTCAAAGCAAATGAATATGTTTTGGACATCACATCATTAGAGGATATCTTTGTGCCCTCGGCTGTTTTGTTAGAGTTCGATCTCGAGTTGAAGGCGCATGGCATAGTTGATCAAGAAAGAGACGGCATTCACTCCAGGATGGCAAAGTTGATCCCTGCAAAGAAAATTCTTTCTCTAACTCCAAGCATACTAGGACATGCCTCACGCCTAACAAAGCTTGCCAAATGGAGAGGCGCCTACTTTGATACCATGATAGTGGCAACTGGACTAGAAAATGGGGCAAACTACGCGATAACTACTGACCACAGATTTGCTCAGCTCGGCCTCAAAGCCACTTTTTGAGAATGGAGCAAAATGGATGTAAAACAGAAAGAAGAAGAAATCACGGTGCATTCGGAAGACAGTCGTTGTAGCTACAACTCATGAAGATTTGCTCTTGGACTTGAAGCCTGACATATGGGTGAGAAAGGGTTTCGGGGATCTAGTCCAAGTAATCAAAGTTCGCTTGAAAGTGCAACTTCTATATCGCAAATGAGGATATCTCGTAGGCATGAGTTTAGAGCGTGATGCTTACTATGGCAATTTGGATTCGGCATGTGTAGAAGCTAGGGGGATGGGGGGGCCTTAATGAGCCAATTTAAAGGAAGGGTGAAGCCAAAGCAAGAAGAGGGGCAGGAAGAGAGTTTCGCTAAGATCGTCAAAGAAGAACGGGTGCTCAACAAACAGATCGAGCGACTCCTCTGGCGGATTAAAAAAGAGAAGATCTCGGAGACGACGAAAAGAAATTCCCAGTCTTCTCGAACTTGAATGGAAATCAAACCTCGCCAGGTAGTCTACATAACTTGAGACAGCTGCAAGTCAACTCTCTTGCACTAGGTATCTTCCCAGATATCTGCCAGAGGAAAAGATGAATTTCCAAGAGGCGTAGTTTCAAATTCTTCAATTGAAATTGATCCAAATGAAATCCTGATCTTCAGATATCGGCCAAAGACTTATCTCTTTAATAATTCAACCTTGCTAAGAAAAGAAGAGAGGACATGGCCTGGAAAGATAGGATAGTTGTCGATCCGAAGATAATGGTTGGAAAGCCAGTTATCAAAGGAACAAGGATGACGGTGGCATTTATCGTTGATCTCTTCGCTCAGGGCTGGAGTACGGAAGAGATTCTCAAAAACTATCCGCAGCTGAAAAAGAGGGATCTTGACGCGGCTCTAAAGTACGCAGCTCAGATTTTAAACCAAGAAAAGGTCTATCCTGTTGTCTAGGTACGCAATAAAGTGACTAGCGAGAAAGACCAAGATCATCAACTCATAGAAGGACAACTCAAGTTTCTCGTTGATGAAAATTTTCCTTTAGAATCAGTGCTTGATCTGAAGCGCAAAGGCGTTGACGTGCAAAGTGTACTTGACTATAAGAAGGGAATTACTGATGAGGAGGTGTTGAAGCTCGCCAGTTCCAAAGGAAGAATCTTGATAACTTTCGATCATATCTGAAAAGCAAACTCGTATTTTTCTAATGCGAAGGGCGCAGGATATAGCGAGATACTCTAGTAAATGGCTATTCAGACGATGAGACAACCCGAATAGCTCAGCATCTACGCGCCTAGTCACGCTATCACCCTGCTGCCCTAGAAGATAAAGGGACTGAGATTACCTCTAACGGCATTGGAGGTGTTCTTGGATAACTAGCAAGTTCGCAAGGGTAGCAAGTTCGAACTCGACATCTTCCCTAGAACGGTCTAGCGATCGGAGTACCCTTTTCTTAACGATTGGAATAAGGTTGTTCACGAAGCTGCATACGGCCGAGTCAATTTCTGTGCTCATTTTTTGCCCTTCTTCCTCATCCTAGAACGATCGAGAGTTTCATTAGCCCATTTTTCAAAGGTCACCGGATCGGAAAGCAGCTCCTTTAGTTTTTTGGCGCCCATTAGTGCCTCCTTTTCCAACTGCTCCTGATGTGTCTGGTGCATGATCTCCCTAGATTTCGTCCCCTCCATATTAAAACTAGATGCTCTTCGCAGGAAGA
>JARCRS010000019.1 GCA_029850555.1 archaeon
CTGGCAAAAGTATCCCGAATTTCAAGTAGAGCGCCTTCCTTTGTTCAAAGATCCATACATAATGCTAGCTGTCGGATGTCAAATCGACACCGAACGCAAGAAGTTTCAGTTCCATTTATGATTAAAAAAGTGGTCAGCCAGCTGGCCGCGAAGGCAGCCATACCGGCTCATTTCCTTTTGTAAGATTCTTAGACTTTATGGACGAGCCGCTGGCATGGGCGGAGCAACTGTAGCTGCCTGCCGCGGTTTAACTGCGTTTATAATTGCACTTCCAACAAAAACGACTATCAGATTAAGCCCTAATGCAATTATTCCAAAATACATTCCGTATGGATTGTTCGTGGCAAGCGCAGTCGCCGGAGCTGGGTATATTGTTGTTGTGAACGGAAATGTGAAGTTGTTTGCTGCGAACACAAAATATAGACCCGAAAGTAGTCCTATCGCCGCCCCCGCGAGAACTGCCTCGTTTCTAAACCATCTCGTGAAGAGCACAAAGTAGGTCGCAGGTATACCCTGAATTACAAATGCTGCAGCGAAATAGTAAAATTGCACGTTATATGTTGCGGGTATTAGGAAGACGACGCCGAGCGCCGTGAATTTGAACACTGCTGACGCCCATTTAGCTATCTGACCCTCTGCTCTATCAGAGAGGCCGGGCCTGAACTCTTTCACGACATTCCTCGCAAGAAGATTTCCCTGTGCGATTGCCATGATAGCTGCGGGCACAAGTCCGCCCACAAAGACTCCGATCAAAACTATCGCTGCAAACCACGGCGCACTGCCATTGAATTCCGCGAGTGCCATCGCCGGAATCACAAGGATGCCTCTGAAACTCGGCGGGAAGGCCAAGAGTAAATTATTCGCCGCTGGAACCTGAGTAACGATTACTCCCAGCGTATCGGCGAGAAAGAGAGGAATCGCGTAAACAACCGCGAGCGCGAGACCGACCTTCAGTTTCTTGGTGCTTTGCGTGGCATAAGTGTTGTTGACGTTGTGAGGCCACGCAACATATGACATCGCAGTACCTAGCATGCTTGTTGAAAAGCTCATAGACAACAAGGGGTTGAACTGCACGTAGGAGCCGACCTTGCTAGCCGTTTTGGCTCCTCCAATATTTGCGAGATGGGAAAACGCGCCCGCAAACCCTCCAACGGCCGTGAATGCTATTACCACCAGAGCAATTAATGAGATCCAGACAAGAATATCTTTGAAGATCGAGCCCAGGGTCGCCCCTCTAAGACCGCTGGTGAAGGTAAAAGCAGCTAGGATGATGAATGAAATGAGTAATCCTATCTCTTGGAGCGTCGTAGTATTCGCAAGACCGTAGAACATTGCCACAAGGACTCCTTGCAATCCAACGATTTGGAGAGCGATGTACGGAATCAGAGCGCCTATTCCGACTACGGCAAAGAGAATCGAAAGCGTTCTGCTACCTGTCTCTCCTTTTATTGTATCACCTAATGTGAGGTATCCTTTCTCTCTGGCTTTGTTCCATAGCCTAGGAAGGACTAGAACACAAAAAGCAAAGACCATTGCTTGATACGTAACAGCCATGTATCCAAAAGCTCCAAGGGAATATACGCTAGAAGGCACAGACAATATCGAGAATGCCGTATACCAATCGGCACCAAAGAGAAAGAATGCCGTAAACATTCCGAGACGCCTACCCGCTATACCCCATTCGAATAACCCAGTGAGGTCCCCCTTCCTCCATCTAGCTCCCAGAAAACCGAGGGCTATGAATGCGACAAACAGGCCAATGAAGACCGGCAGGATCCCCGCCAAGTTTGGCGAAATAACAGTCGCCATACTCTTTTCACACCTTTCCCCTTTCAGAAACAAGGGCGTATGCCAAGAGGAGCATGGAACTTACTGGGAACATTATCAATGGCCACCAGTAAAAGAATGGCAAACCTCCCAACGTAGGAAGGCTGTACCCTGCATTATACCACGGCCACAGATACGCGCCCCAGATAACAACTTCCGCCAATATGAGAAGTGCTTTCGACGCTTGATCCAAAATTATCGTTGTGCATGCAATAAATGATTTATTTAAACTTTCAAATTTTAGGCCAAATTCCCTGATAATTGCACAGGAATCGAAAAGTCTGGCCGGAAAACCCCAAAAATATTAATCTTCTTCAGGGAAAATAGTTTTGACTTTCCTTTGTAAATGGTCTAAAGTCAGAGTTCTTACTCTAAGGATACATGAAAGCTAGCAATAATTCATAATTTAGTATCAGTAACCAAATCTAGCGGATGAACGACACGGTATCTCGTTCCGTCCGTCAATTGTTCAGTGCATACGCTACTTTCGGTCGCTATGAGCTCAATAGAGCCATCATTTTCAAATAATTCAAAAAGTGGCTTTCCAACCGCCATGGAGAGTTTGTAACCTAGCTCTCCCTTCTTCAACCCAAAAGTGCCGGCCATTCCGCAACAAGTACCCGTCTCGATCACCTTAGGATTGAATCCGTGATCTTTCAGAAAATCAATAGTGTATTTCCCTGAACTCAGAGCTCTTTGGTGACAGGGAATGTGAAAGCCGATGGGCTTTCTTTCAATTGGACGCGAAGCTACAGTTAGTGAGCTTCCTTCAGAAGCATTATGAAGAGCGAGGTACTCAAAAAACTCAAACGAATGTGCCGAGACTGTCTTGCTACTCTTCGAATGGTCAAGCAATTTTGGATAGATTTCCTTGAGACAGTAGATTGCGGTCGGTTCAGTAGCGACGATATCATATCCATCCTCTACATATGTTTCTAGGAGAGATACATTATGACTTGCGATCTTTGTTGCCTCTTCCAGCTCGCCATATGAAATAAGTGGCATTCCGCTAGCTTTCAGTTTAGGTGGAATTTCGACTAGGATTCTTTTCTGGTTTAAGAGCCTCACTGCTTTTTCGGCTAATGCCGGCTTGTTATAGTTTGCAAATATATCAAGAAAATAAACAACCTTCCCGCGAGGGTTTTCAATCTTTGTGTTTAGCTTTCGGAATCTCTTTTCAAAAGTAACTCGCTCAAATCTAGGAATCTTTCTCTTTTTCTCAATCCCCAAAAATTGATCCATGAGCCTTCTAGACAAACGGCTCTGGATGATCCAGTTTGATACGGGCGCAGTCGAACTTGCAATCTTCGCGAATCTGTCAGATCTTGAAAGTATCTTATTTGGCAGAAGCTGGCCGTTTGCCTTTACGTCCTTTTCCTTCACCTTTGCGATCATCATAGGTATGTCAATGTCAGCAGGACAAATCTCTCTACAAAGGCCGCATGAAATACAAAGATGAGCAAATTCAGATGCTTTGTCCAGTCCGTGAATTTCTTCGGTCCAAGGTATTCCTATCGGGCCTGGATAAATGTAGCCAAAAGTGTGCCCTCCGACTACACCATAAGTCGGACATATGTTCATGCATGCGCCACACCTTATGCAGCTCAGTGCCTCCTTAAACCATGGATCCTGTCGCATCTTCGTTCGGCCATTGTCCAAAACGATCACATGGAGTTCCCTTGTAGGATGGCCTTCAAGCGGTCTTCTTTGACTTATCATCGAGACGTAATTGGTGAGCCTCGTGCCAGTCGCACTTACTGGATGAGCCATGACAAGTTTGAGCGCGTCTTCCCATGTCGGAACAATCTTCTCCATTCCGACCACAACAACATGAATGTCTGGAATCCCGCTAACTAATCTTGCATTTCCTTCGTTAGTCTCTATGACGATTGTTCCAGTCTCCGCGACTGCTACATTTGCTCCCGTTACCCCGATTCCAGTATCTAGAAATATTGGACGAAGCTCCTTTCTAATTGCTTTCATTATTTCGTTTAAATCATCTGGCACATTAGTATTGAACGAGTAAGAGAAAAGCTCAGCAACTTCCTTTTGGGACTTGTGAACTGCGGGGAAGACAAGATGAAACGGCTTTTCATGAGCTAACTGGATTATTCGCTCTCCAAGGTCCGTCTCCACGACGTTTATTCCCTCCTCTTCGAGGTGCTGATTGAGTTCTATCTCCTCGGTTGTTAGCGATTTTGATTTGCCAATCAGTTTCACGTTGTTCTTTTGAGCAAGCTCTAGCAAATAACGCACTACATCTTGGCCGGTCTTTGCGATCAGTATGTTGGCACCGTTTGCCTTGCAACTTGCGACAAATCGGCCGAGCAGACTATCCAAGTCTGAAATAGATTCTCTCTTGAGTTCCTTAACTTCCGCGAGGAATCTATCAGAATCTTGAAGGCTAGCTAATTGAGTCGCTCGAGCATTTCTTGAACGCTTTGTCGCAGCGGCCAGAACGTTAGTCTTTTCAAGATGCGTAAGCGACTCGGCTATCTTTGCCTTGAGTGAATTGTAGTTTTTCGGCATGAGAAGTTAGTTTCGAACCCCTTTCTTTTATTCGACTATTATGGCATAAACCTCGTGCGGGCCGTGCACGCCCAAAACAGACTTCATTTCTATATCTGAGGTTCGCGAGGGGCCGCTGATCAACGTAACAGTTGGCTTATCTTTCTTCGAAAGTAGACCTCGAAGAATCGGAGCTAGCTCTTGCAGTGTAGAAAGAATACTACTCGCTCTTAGAAGGACAATGTTGACTCGGGAAAGGGAAGATAGCAACTTTGAAGAATCTTCGTAAGACACTTCAACTAAACAACCGGTTTCAGCAACGGCAAATTTCGCTGTTGTGATTCCAATGTCAGCTTGCTCCAGAATATCAAGCCCATTCGTATTTTCTTTTGGATCATACAGGTCAGCCGATGATAATGGATGGGGATGACCCGCGTTATCCTTGCTTTGGATGAAAGCAAGTACTTCCTTTGTAAAGTAGCATTTTCCTTGCCCTTTTTCAGCGATTAACTTCTGAATGAGTGTTGACGCTTCATTTCCTGCTGAACATCTGTAGGTCTTGCCCGATAATTGTTCAAATCGTGAAACAAACTCTAGCAGGTAATCCCGATCGGTGATGGAGTTTACGCTGGCAATCGGGGTCGTCATCCGGTGCGATTCTCTACCAAACAGATACTTTTCAAAATTTAAACCTTTGTGCAACTTTCACTTTTTGAGTGCGAAATTAAGTCCAAATCTTGCCCGAGCACACCCACGTCAATTAGGGCAATCGAGGTTTTGCTGCAGATTAGAGGAAAATTGAAAAGGGAACGGACGTCGGAAAAAGATCCTACTTTGGAGGATCCGTGAAGCTATAAGGCACATAGGGCCCTGACCATTCTAGTTTGATATTTTTCCTATTCTGCGATTCAAAATCTGTAACAAGAGACATGAAATCTCTTACCCTTCTTTCATCTATCAAAAACGCGGCATTCAGAATTAGGTCGTCGAATACTAGATCGTTTAGAACGTGATCAACTGATAAAAGCCCGAGTCTATTAACGAGCTTATTTGCCAAGAAGAGAGTTCGTCTGCGCATTTCCTCGTCAACTGCTTTGGAGTCTGCCAGTCTCCCTTCGGCCAAGATAGATTTCCTAAATGAATCAATCTTGCAATAGACTTTCACGGCCATCTCAGTTTTTCCCTTCAAACTTTGCAACTTTTGTTTGAATTTAGAATATCCGTTGGAGAGAATCTTCATTACATCGATTTCGGACTTTGCAATTGTAGAAAATCTAAGCGGAAGAACTGTGCAGCCAAATTCGCTGTGTGCCTCCTGCACTACCTCGTTATGAGCCAAAACATTCTCATCTGAGGGATCATACTCGTCGTATTTTGTTCGACTTACCAGCGCAGAAATATCCTTGAAGGGTATTGTATACACTTTTGAAGCCGGCGAATCTATGCCACTAGATTTTAGAAGAACTTGCTTTCCAAACTCTGCAATCCCATAGATGTAGCACGGGCCTGTGACAAGCGATGCTCCCGATGGAGAAAGTATCTTTATCGAGCTTTGTGTGATGGATCCAATCTTCTTTGCATTCATCAGGATCAACTTCTGTTTTTGTGTTTCTGAATTACACTTTTGCGACCAATATATTTCGTTTTTTTAGTATGATTACGCGCTTGAAATGAATCCTTCCTTCGATCCTTGACAGCGTTGACCACAAGGCGGAGCTGGACATTTATCAAATCCACGTCGGCTACGGATATTCCGAGATCTCCGAACACTACAACCCCTTTCTCAACGACTCGATCCAAGAGATCTACAAGAGATAGAATCTGTTTTTGTGAATTTGCTCCGGTATGAAGCGATCTCCCGCTATCTAAAGAGCCAAGCCCGAGCATCAGCTCTTTCCTGTCTAGATTGAAGAGTGATGCCATTTCTCCTATCTTTTGATTCAGTTGTAGGAAAGCGACGCCCAGCCTTTCGATCTCTTGTTCAGAAAGCGAGCCTTCCTTGATTCTATGCCTTGCTTGTCTCTCCATGAGTTCTTTCAGAGTTTCAAGAAGGGTTAGAACTAGTTTAGCTAGACCGTCTGTAACTTTCTCTCGATCTTTCTCGATTGGAATTAGACTTGCGCGTTGCATGGGTTGAGTTCAGCGTCCTTGCTGCGAAAAATTGTACGGTGGCCATGGACCTGTGAGCTTAATGGAAACGCCTTTTGACTCATATTCCTTCTTTAACTCTTCGAACCTCCTTTCAAAATCAACGACCTTGTCTTTTCTCACCAAGAAAGCTGCGTTCATTATCATGTCAGTTTTAGGACCAGCTTTCTGAGTTCCAATTTCGGTTGCTATTGGCTTATTCATTACGGCGTGTTCAGCGAGATACTCCAATTCCTCGTAAACACTTCTTGATATAGAGTATGCCTTTGATGCAAATTCAGAAATTAGCATCTCGTCAAGCTCCTGTTTCAAGAAATACGCTCTTCCCTCTGATGCGTTTTCAACTCTCCTCTGCATTCTCTTTGTGGTTCGGTTCTCTGATCGTTCTGCAAGCTTAGCTGCATCAAGTGAAATATATGAAGAGACACCAAACTCAACTTTTCCACTTAGCTCGTCCAGGATCGAATAAAACGCTGCATAATTTCGTTTCAGCATAGAAAGGACCCGCCCATCTCCTTTGAAGATAGTGCATAGTTTGAGAGGGATAGGAGTCGTTACTTTCATTACGTGTTCGACAAGCTCTTCATGCTTTGTAGCTGTTTTCGAAAGCCAGTCTAAATCCTTGGTTTTCCGATCAATCATTGCTTGACTGAATTTTTCCTTAGGCACCCTGCTCACAATCGCACTGATATCATGAAGCGAGATAATGTAGGGACGAGCGAGTCCTAGTTTTGAGATTGATGTTCTAGCAGATTTTGGAAGAGGTTCAGTATCTATTGCCTCGTTGTTTTTGATTATGCAGTAGGCATAGACGAGTTGATTTTGCGAATCTCTTTTTTTGAGATTTGTTGACTTCATGGAACAGACCTAAGTCTCCATGCTCGAAGGGGCTATGAAAATAATCTTAGAGCAATACTGTTTCAGGGCCTGTATCATAGCGTCCGAAGATTCGTCCCTGACTACAATCATTGTTCCATCAAAATTGAGCAATCTGAGTTTCCTAAAGAGGAATTGCATGAACCGAAGGAAACCTCCAGTCGTGTTGTAAAGCGAAAGTGTTGTGATCGAGTCTAGTATCATCCATTTCTCTCCTTTGCTGATATCTGAAGCCAAGGCTTCGGAAAGCCTTACGGAAATCTCTGAGAGATCAGATGGAGAGGACGCATAGAAGACGTCGCTGCGAAGCGGTATCAATCGGCTTTCTTCATCAGTTTGTGTGAATTTCGTAATACAATCAAGAAGTACAAGCCGCTTTTGTCTAAGGAAAGTCTCCAAATCAAGACCAAACTCCCTTGATCTTGCAACGAATTGCTCAGTCGGCATGCTAGATAGAATCAAGAGCGTCATGTTCCGATCTTCGACAAGCATCTTTCTAAGAATCACGAGAAGCGACTTTGTTAGATCCATTTCCTTTGAGACAGCGATTAGGGAAACTTCTGATGATTCAGGGCGGACCTGTTGTGATATGGAAGCTGGTCTATCTGCCACATTCATCTACTCCTTAGGATTTGGAACTTTCAAATTTTGTAATCTGAAGAATCACCTTGTCAAGAACGTTTGCTACGTCTTGAGGATCGAGCTCACATGGCAAATTCGGGCGAACTTCGGCGAGACTTTTGGCTTTAAGAGGTATCATGGGTATACGAGCGGGTATCCCCATCAGGTTTCTCACCGCGGCTAGGCTCAAGGCTCCCCGCAAATTGACCTTGTTTACTGCAACGACGTAAGGGAGATTCTCCGATTTTACAATACGCATCTGAGACCTCACGCGATTGAGACCGATGCTATCAGTTGCACTCACAAACACAATAATCCCAATCGCTTGGCCTCCAAGTTTCTGGAGAAGAGGGTCGAACCTCGATTGGCCAGGCGTTCCAAAGATATCAATCAGGAATCCTTTGTGTCCGACATGGGCAAAGTCGAGGGCAACCGTCGTCCCAAGCCTATCGGCGCTCACTGCCCCCTTGGAGGCGGAATGAATGAATGATGTTTTTCCGGCGTGGAATGGCCCGGTCACTACAATTTTTGGAATATAGATTCTAACGCCGCCTGGCTTTAAGACCTTGAAATACGCGAGACGTCTGTTAGCTTGACTTGTGCCCTGACTATAAACAGACATCGCGTAAACTGGCTTGTCTGATGTTGATTTTAGCTCGATGACAAAATCGAATGCGGCCCTAATTTTCTCAACAAGTGTTTGTTCATAAGCCCATTGAGTAAAAACTAGGATCCCGGCGGCGTTTGTTTCTTGGAACAATTTTTTAAGACTGGTTAATCCGTCGATGACAACAAAAGGCGAGTCAAACCTATCGAGGTACGCAGAAAATGAATCAAAAACCACCAAAGTACGTTTTTTTGTACTCGCTTCACTTGCTCTTTTCAAACAGTTTTCAAGTGCTCTTTCGAGCTGTCTGAAGTGATTTGAAGACGTGAGAATGGTAACATTGTTCTCAGTCTCCTGGATCTTTTCATTGACCAAAGAGGAATATGCGTCAACAAATTGTAAATCAATAGACGCGAGCTCAAACCCAAGTTCACTTAATGCTTGAAGTATTTGCTTTGGTTTCTTAGTTGTGGATACGAAGATAATCCTGTCACCTTCCTTTCCCCTATTGTACAAAGTTTGAAGAGCGAGTGCGGAAGCTTCAACCTCCACTTCTGACCAGAACGCCCCTAGAGATCCTACTCTTATTCCTCCGCGAAGATAGTCGTCGAGCAGAGGAATCTTTGAAGGAAGGACTGGAGGTGTTAGATCCGTAACCGTCAAAGGCTATTCACTTTGAGACACGCAAACTGGCATTGAGGTCAAAGTATCCTCCGAAGCTCCTCGGCGGTTTTGAATAGTTCGAGACGTATCAAGCCTAGGTTAGCATGCGAGCTGAAAAGCGCCACAAGTATTCGAATTGAATCTAGGGAGTAAGCCATTATTATATTCTGGTCTGATTCCGCGCTTACGACCTGGCAAGATCCTTTCTTTAGTTCCTTGACGGATGTTTCTCCAGCCGCGTGCATGGCTGCTGACATGGCAGAAAAAACGCCAACGTCAACATCCCTCGGCAATCTTGCTGCCACAAGGAGTCCATCGCGTGTAACAACTGCCACGCCTTCAACATCTCCTACTTCGACAAACTTGCTCAATATCCCTTCGAGCTTTGCTCTTTTTGTTGCAATCTCGATCAAATTTCTTTCTCATCAACGAAATCTATTTAGCTATTCTTGAACGACTTCTACTAGATCTCGTTTGCTTGGGTAGAGCCTTCGGTCGGGAGGAGCTAATTCCTTTTGTCCAGCTGAAATCAACGCCTAGCTCCTTCGCCTTATCAACTGAAGCGATTAGTAGCCTGATCTGAATTTTTAGAAGCTCAATATCGGCGACAGAAATTTTGATGTCCCCTATTATTACAACTCCTTTGTCGAGGATCCTGTCTAGTAATTCAAGAAGATTAGAAGCGGGTCTTTGGGACTCCTGCAGCATATCCGGCCTCTCGGGAAATCGATATCTTGCGGACGACAAACTGTTAGGTTTCCACACTCTTCAGTCCGATGCTATTATTTCCTCTTTTCGTGCCTCTGTTTGCTTGATAAGCATGACTTGCGTCGAAATCCTTTGAAAAGGAAGTGCTAGAGGAGGCGAGAGCTAACTTGGCTCTCGAGCTGTTTCCTCTTTTGAATTAGGCGGTACTCAATGGTTTCGCCACTAGTCCAAGCTTCTGCATCTGACCAGCGTATTTGATGTAGCTCTCCACGCCTGAGATGACGATTCTCGCTTGGATTTCAAGCAGCTCAATACCAACTAAAGCCAGCCTGATGTACAAATCTATGACAAGCCCTTTGTCCAATATTCTGTCTATCAGATCCATGACGTTAACTACTGGTCTATCAACTGAAACACCTTCAACTGACATCTTGTACTATTTTACCTGCCGCCCCTCTAAAATCCATCACTACATAAAAGCGTATGGAAGAGTTTTCTACCCCATAGTCCGTATCAAGGCCAATGCGTTACGTATTGCTTGAGCTTTCCTCCGGGCCCTTGCTCTCATAATCGCAGCCTTTCGCCTTTGAGATAAAACGACGGTCATTTGAGTTCCGATTATCTTGGATTTTTTGGAAGCTTCTTTCACTTTGGCTTGAGCAAATCTGACGTCAATTTCGAAAAGCTCCTTTGAGGCAAGCAGATTCTTTTGCATTTGGTGCAAATGGGATTGTCCTATCGCCATAGCTTTTTGACCAGTGCTTACAGTTGAGAGTTTTATACGCCTTGCATTTTCTGTATAATTGCTTGTGGCATTTTCCACTCTCCTTTGCGCCGAGTCAAGGTCCGTTTTCACCTTCTCATTTATCATCAATGTTAAATCATCTCTTTTGAAAGTCTGATGCTCACCTTCACTCAACATCGTACTTTCTGGGGTTTTAACTTCCTCAACCCGATCTGCTACGGCTGATGTTAGGGCAAGTTGTGCTTTTCGTAATTTTTCTTTGCCTTTCGATACCTTCTTTTGCGCGGCAACATAGATCCGAGAGTATCTTTCTTGCATCAATTCTCTCCGCTTCAAAATCTCACGCGCAGAACGCATTGCATCCAGCTCTATTTGCGTGGCTCTATGCTCCACATAGCTCCTAGCTTGCTTCATCTGATCCCTAAGGCCCTTCTCCGCGCCAGATCCGCTGACAATGCCTTGAACGGTTTCTCGGGCTTGAAACATTTCCTTTTTTATTCTTCTATCTGAGGAGTAAAGGTACTCCCTGGTTCTCTCTCGGATGATGGATTGATCTATTTTAGCTAGGGAGACGAATTGTTTTGTCCTATTCCGAGCCGAATCTATCGACTTCTGAATCAATGCCTTTGAACGGGCCGTTGACCTTGCTTGAGATTCAAGGCTTTCCTTCCAGAGAGCTTCAAACTTTGCTTTGTGTTCCGCTGCACGTTCACTGTATTTTCTTCTTATGAGATTCAGCTGCTCATTTCGGTCGCGCGTTTCATAGGGGAAAAAGGGAATGAGCTCAGGTTTCGTTGAACTCTCTCTTGCCTGAATCTTCCTACTCACCTCGACGACGATAGGACTCTATTTGCGATGCGCAGTTCAAGGAAAATCTTTGATTCGATTTGTTTCATTTTTTCTCTCGTGATTTTTCCTTCTTTGTAGTCCCGCTTGAGACGTAGAAGCATAACATTCAACTGTCGTCTGTACTCCGCCCAGGTCGTCTTGTAGGCAGTTTGAATTATGGAATTAAAAATCACTTCAAAGAATTGAATTGGAATAGCTAGAATATCGTCGACAAGTATGGCCATCTTTTGTCTGGGTGAAGAAGAAATTTCTTCGACCCTTATTAGCCTATCCAATTTTCCTGAGGCTCTATGGAAGAATGCTCCACTCAAAAAAAACTGAACGATCTTGCATAATAAATTCAGACGAAGCTGTACCTAGTCTTCGCCCTTGATTTTTCGCTCTGTTTTACCAAGCGCTTTCTTTGCCTTGCCCTTGGATTGATCTAGTTTGCCGTGAGCTTGTTCTTCCCTGTCCCCAGAAATCTTTCCTAATCCCTCCCTGACTTTGCCTTTTGTTTGATCCCACTCACCTTCGGCTTCTGTATCTGACATTTCTATCTCCCTTCCTCTTTTGAAACAGGATGAATCATTTGGTTAATTGGTGATATAGCGACTTTTATTCAGAGGAAAGCTAGAGATTTTTGCAAGTTTTAGAGCAGTCGCTAGCCGAAGTGAATTTTATAGGTAAGAGTCTTTTTCTATACAAAAGACAGGTTAAAACAATTGATATCTTTAAACTCAAATTTCCTAGTAGCGAATTCAGTCTTTCTCGCAATGTATGCCATCAAGAAAAATGCTACAATTAACCCACTGAATGGGGCGAACGAAGAAGTAGCCGTATACTGAGAAGGATTGAATCCGGAAGCACTGACGAAATTGAATGCCCACCAAAATGACACAGAATTATAGTAGAGCAAGTAAGTCTGGCTCATCTGCCCCTGAGAAACCGAGAATGCAATATGATAGTTGTAAGCAGCGTTTGGATTTAACTGCTCTTGCAAACTGTTTTCTCCTAGTGCAGATGTCGTGGTCAAGTTCCTAACAAATTCAACCGTCCAGCTGTTTGAGCTAGAAATATAATTCCCCTTTGCCTGCACTTCAAATGGGTTCCAAGCGCTGACGACTGGCCCAATCTGCGAGAGGTTTGAGTTCTCTAGAGCAGCAGTATTTTGAAAAGGAAATGGAGACGAACCTGGCATGCCTCCGATCTGGTAGTACGAACTTCCGTTTGTGTAACCATCAATTGCATAAGATGCATGCTTTGCCATTCCAAAGTCGGATGGGTCCATACTAGTTCCATTGGGGAATTTTATTCCAGGGTATCCGGTGTCCTGACTAGAGTTGTCTGTAGGATTTGATGCCCAAGTCCACATTTCTGCTGCGCCTCCAGTTCCAGTTGATAATGCTCCAGATGTTCCGACGACCATTTTTGGTTTGTAAGAAACTTGGTACCAAGTGTCGGTTCCTGCGCCTGGGGCGATTCCCAAAATAACACTTGCTTGTTCAGGATAGATATAGCTCGGGCCGATCGCTAAAGGAAGGGCAGTGTTGCCAGGGTAGCTGATCCCTTGGCAACTGGGATTTGATGCATTTGAATTGATTCCACAAAATTCTGCGGCAGTCGCATTTGGAAACATTGGACTATTGCTACCCGCATAATTTTGTATAGTGGAATTCACGATCGGAACAGGCTGATTGCCATTCCAGTTTGCTCCAGATCCATCATTAGGAAATGTCATCAAAATCATTAGCTCGGGAGTTCCCGTGGAATCTGTCCAAGCCATCTTTACAGTAACTGAACTGGTGAATCCAGCAGGCGAACCAGGATATTCCACTGTCTGCTCTAAAGGAATCGGGTGCGCTTGGACTGTGTTCCAAAATGATTCCGAACCTGGTCCATTTACAAAATTAGGCGCTCCGTTAACCTTCGCAACGTAAATCGTAGAAAGTTGGGCAGACCCGGCGTTTATCAGAAAAGATACGCTCAGAAAAATTATTGCATAACTAATAGCTAACGTCATTCCTACAAAGAAGTACTTCGTTGTTCGTCGCATGAAGCGCTCTATCTTCCCGACCAAGTATCCATATTTAAATTTTGAAAAATCATGAAATTTTGATGGTTTTCGTTAGGATTACGTATCCAACGACTCCAGCTATTCCGAGCAAGGAGAAACTCCCCACGAGATAGAATTGAGGGTATAAAGCGTAAACCTCCCACATTACCGCGGCACAGACGATTGAGAAAGACAAAAGAAGTGAAAAATAGCCGAAAAACGGGATACCCTTTTTCTTTTCACGTGTTGAATTGGCTTGCTGGGAAGGCTCGGTCATATTCCTCGCTTTTCTTGTAATTCAACCAAACTTGATGAATTTGTGTGTTGCTAATATTCGTGGGCCCAACGTGCGAATAAAAAAAATTACACTTAAATAATAGCACAAGGCTTCGATTATCGGCAAATATGATTCAGCTTTTCGCATCACTCCCTGTAACTTTCAGCGAATTCGGGTTATGGTATTTTGTATTTGGTTTGTTCGTTGTTCTGGGGTTCGTCATGTTGGGATTAATTTTGCTCGCGGAGCCAACTCCTCAATATGATCTCGACACGTTAGAAGACGTAGCCGAGATGCCTGAAGAAACCCACTGAATGCCTGAAAAATTTAGCTTTTCCCGTTCGGTTTATTTACTACAAGCTTCTTATTCTTTCGGCTGTAATACCAATAAGCACCTCCGAATACTAAGACACCAAATGCGAGGGCTGCGGCGAAATCTTCGTAGTACGGCAGTACTTGCGAGACAGAGTTTGCGGGACCGTCCGGGGTTACAATGTTTGAACTCTCAAGTTGGATAGCTACTCCCTGATTAGTGTACATTTGAACTGCGACTCCCGTCGTGCGATCGAAGAAGAAAGTGTAAGTGGTTCCGTTCTTATCGACGCCTTGGTACTCCGAGGTGTTGAATTGACCCGGAGTAAGAGGTATACTTTGATACTTTACGAAACTGCATTTTACGTTCTCAAAAACGAGCATCGAATTTGCTGTAAGGTTTGCCAGCGGTACCGCTGGGAAAGTCGTAGGCTCGAATATGTTATCCGTATAATTCAACACCTGATAAGATATTGGGACTTCATTGCCTTCTGTCATGTTCGCTAGAACCTGCACGCTCATGGTGTTGTTTGGGAAAACCCCGGTAACCTTGTAAATCAGGCTCCCATTCACTCCAGACATGAATGCGATAGATCCCCCCTGGACATTATAGTACACATAAGCACCCTGCACTGCATATGCAGGTTGTTGAGCTTCTGCGCCTGAAAAGGTCAGAAAGTAGCTCAAGGCCAGAAGCAGGACAAGAAAGAGAACGCCCAGGCCAATCCTAGAATGGACTCTTTTTACAGATCTAAACTGCAAAATGGAGACTTTTCTCGCTGCTTAAAGGCCCCCTGTATTAAAATGAATTTACGGCTTTACGCCAAAAAATTCTTCTAAGGAGAAACGGGCTTGCCAGTTTCTTTCGACTTTTCGACCTGCTCACGAGTTGGTTCCTTGGGAATCGCTGCGAAGAACATTTGAGCTAACACCATTAGTCCTCCGATTGTAGCTATAATGTCATAAATTCCGAAACTCGTCTCATGCAGCACGCTATAAGAATAAAACATAGGAAACATGAATCCGACATAAATGGCAGCTCCGATTATCCAGCTGATATCTTTGAAAGCCATGCCTACTCATTCCCAAAATAGAGCAATTGCGCCCGCAACCATCGAAACAGCTCCGCCCAAGACCATGAGTTGTAAGGCGAATTCGTCTTCCGTAAAATGAGAGCCGCTCGCATGTACGATTGCAATAGGCCAAAGGATCCATGAGATGACAAATACGCCTAGTGCAACATAGTACTTTGTCTTCCACCGCTTCATTTAGTCACTACCTCCCGTAGGCGTTTTTTCAGGTAGACGCGAGTTTGCCTTTGAGCTCGCTCTCAGGCCCAATGATTGAATGATCTTTCCGAAGAGACTCTGATGTATTTTTTGTGCACTCAGCGCTTGAAGCGGCGTTTGCTCTTGTACAGTTAGTGCCCTGAGTCCAATAGGATATGCTATTCTCGAGTAGACATAATTTTTATCGTAATTCCCTTCATTCAATCTTGCTTGATTTTCGAGTGCTAATCCTGCCACTACCCATCGCGGTACAAGCCTAGGCGGGATAGGTTCTCCTAGCCTCCAAGTCATAAACATATTTACTATGAACGCAACGGCAGAAATTGCAGCAAGCCAAGCTCCAATCATGGCCATCTGGAACCACGGCTCGTAAAGCTGAGGCCAGGCTATTTCTCTTCGAACTGCGCCCTCCAGTCCCTGAACCTTGAAAGCAGCTTCTAACGCACCCATTCCTACAGTCCAACCAATGAAGTGAAAGTTCGCCAAACCCTGTGAATACAGTTTCCTCCCTATCAGATCCGGAAAAACGTAGTACAAGATCGCAAACATTCCTCCTAGTGTGAATGTAGCCATCATGAAGTGAATATGCCCCGGTATCCACATTGTGTTATGCACTGTAAAGTCGACGGCTGGAATCGGCTGGGTTGGCTCCGCCGTGGCCCCTCCGACAATGTTGCCCGCAATTGCAGCTACAACGAACAGCAAAGAAGCGTCCCATCTGGGCCGAGAAAACTTGAGAGTAATGAGGCATAAAGTCCAAATGATAACGAACGGTACAGCAATTATTTCGGTCGCTACTTGTGCAAATATATCTCTAACCCACATCGGGATTGGATCCATTGCCATGTGATGAATGTAAACTGACATGGTCATCACAAATAGGACGGCTATCATGTATCGGACCATTTTTTCGCTGTAGATCGGTCTCTTTGCATAAATTTGGACGAACCATATTAGTACACCCAAGGTAAGAAAAGACCCAAAGTAAACGAGAGGATGACTTTCAAACCAAAAAGCTGCCCTAAAAACTTCAACGTTAGGAATTGCAAATACATCCATACCAAGGCCGCCGAGAGGCGACATGATCGTCCAGAAGATAGCTGATAGAACCGTAATAATTCCAATTCCCATTGCAACGCAATCCATAACGATAAATGCAGTGGGAAGACTGAATTTCTCGTTTGGCAGCTTATCCTTGAAAGATGTTGCGATCAGTGCAAGAATCAGCAATTCATCTCCGATGAACTGAACGGCCTCTGCGATATAGAATGAGGAAGGATTCTTGAGGGGAATCAGAAAAGTGAACATGAATTGCGAGTTTGAGCCTATAACCATCAACAGCCCAAAAACAACCATCCAGTGGCCCAAGTTGGCCATCCAAGGCACCGCAAGCTTTCTTGTTCCCCTAACTGTAGGAACGACGTAGAACGCTATTGCGAATCCCGTCGTGAATATTGTTCCAAAGAACATCACGACCGCGTGGTAGGTCATCATTTGGAAATACGCAATTGTGGAATAACCCAGCTGGGCAAGGGGCAAAAGTTGCCCAGTATAAGAAAAGCCGGCTTGAGTTCTTAGTTCAAGACCGAATGATCCAGCAGTGAATAGCCAGATCATTCCCCAACAGAATAGCTTCAGCGAGAAATGTCGATAGTCCTTGCTGTACATGATATCTTTGACAATAGACCAAAGAGAAGTGGGCTCTTCATGCACATGCTCCCCGGCCCCAGCCATATTTTGTTGCTCGCTCATTTGTTTTCTCTACCTAACACATTGGATTCCATTTTTTCAAGAGCTCGTTCCATTCAACACGATCGGAAGGTTGCCGCCTAACATTTGAGACTGGCTGGTGGTTGAGTTTACTACAAAAATTATAGAGTCCATCCATGGATGCCCTAAACCATGTGCAGTGACTCCGCAGT
>JARCRS010000020.1 GCA_029850555.1 archaeon
ATGGATTGATACGAACCGACAAATGCCTTTCCAGAAGTGAAATTCGTTCCGTTTGGAAGTTTTAGCGTAAGGAGAAGGGTTTCGTTCAAGCTATTGGAACTAGTGCTTGCAACGATTACTTTTGTACTGGGAGTTCCCCTGACTGGAGTTAAGGCGTAGGCAGCGAGAGATATCCCGACAATCAGTATCGCAAGTAGCAGGCCGCTTCCCGCCATTGCGTAGATTTTTCGCATAGCTCAAAATCACAAAGCCGCTCAGTTGCTTTTTGGTTAGGAATAATTGCTCTAGAGAATCGTTGGCCTTTTACTTTAAGGATGCTTTCTCCAACTGAGTACCGCACTTGCAAAAGCCAAAGTTCGATCTAAACGAGTTCAAAAGCCGGGAATTTGAGCTCCTCCTGGGGATGACGGCAGTAACGGTGATCGAAGCATTAGTATACGGATGGATAGAAGTCTTGCTCTATAGTTCGGATAATCCAGTTCTCTACAACACTTGGTTGCTCGGCCACTACACCACATATCATATTGCTCTTGCAACGCTCGTGATTGCGATGATGTTCGGCGTCGGATTTGTTGCATACATCCTCTATTCTCCGGCACGGTTGTGGCGCTTCTTTTTGCTGGCACTGGGAAACTTTGGTCTCTGGCTAATGCTCGAGGATGAATTTACTTTTATTTTCAGCGGATCAAGACATACTCTGACGGATTGGACTAACTGGCTGATCGGAGCCATCTCCTTATTCGGAAGTTACGTCCCAATTTGGTATATTTTGATGACAGTCGCGGTCTTTGTTGTATGGTACCTTGGATTATCGATACCAAGCAACTAAAACGATACTTTTTAGTACTTTCCAGTAATGCAAATCTCAAGGAACCGTGCCTTGGAGCCACAACCACAAGGGTCGAAGACCGATCTAAAGAATACTGTCTTCTTTTGGCAGTTTTAGCGCTCGTCACTTTCTTTTAATTATCTAAAAAGGGAAAAGTGGAAGTTGTGGCTGATGAATTTGCTTCTAGCCAGGCTACAAATGACCAAGACTACGTGGTCACTCCGTGGCAAGTAAAAGGCAATGTGGATTATGATAAGCTCGTAGAGCAATTTGGAACTTCTAGGATTACAGACGAACTTCTACACAAATTCAAGAAGATCACGGGGGAAATACACCCCTACCTCAAACGCAAAATATTCTATTCTCATAGGGATTTAGATTGGATCCTTAATCGCTATGAAGCTGGAGAAGAATTCTTTCTTTACACAGGGAGGGGCCCTTCGGAAAATGTTCATCTTGGGCATTTGATCCCTTGGATATTCACAAAATATCTCCAAGACAAATTCGGGGCAGAGCTGTATTTTCAATTCACAGATGACGAGAAATTCCTTCTTGGCACCAAGCCCTCTATCGATAGCGCAAAGAAATCCGCATATGACAACCTGTTAGATCTTATCGCGCTGGGCTTTGACCCCAAGAAGACATTTGTCTTTATTGATACGGAGTACATGGAGACCATGTATCCAATCGCTGCTCGAATCGCAAAGCACATCACATTAAGCATGGAAAAATCAATATTCGGATTCGAGAACAGCACTAATGTTGGAATGATATTTTTTCCCACGATTGAAGCCGCAACGTGCTTTTTACCTTCCGTGCTTAAGGGCAAGAATATTCCATGCCTCATACCTGCTGCAATTGACCAAGACCCTTACTGGAGAGGAATAGCAAGAGAAGTTGCACCGAAGCTTGGCTTTTACAAGCCGGCTCAGATTCACTGCAAGTTTATGCCAGGCTTGGGGCAGGGAGGAAAAATGAGCGCAAGCCAGCCCGAAACTGCCATCTTTACTACGGACTCTCCAAATGTTGTGGAAAAGAAAGTTCTTTCTTCTTTTACAGGAGGAAGAGCGACGGTTGAAGAACAGCGAAAACTAGGCGCTCAGGCTGACATCTGCCCAGTTTATCATTACTACTATTATCTTTTCGAGGAAAATGACAAGGAGCTCGAGCGGATCTACAACGACTGCACTTCCGGAACACTTCTCTGCGGCGACTGCAAAGCCATGCTAGCCGAGCGTGTTAAGGAATATGTGATCAAGCATCAGGAAAAGCGGGAAAAAGCAAGAGAGATAGTTGATGAATTCATTGTAGCCGATGTTCGCGGCGGCCTGAAGAAAAGATCAACCATTTCTCGAGGTTGACAGTTTTGACGCTAGATAATGAAGAAGAGAATATCCCTCTTCATCCAATCGAACGGACTCTTCTCGCCTTTCTCTCAAAAAAAGAGAAAAACGGAGACTGGTTTGACATTGATTCAGTTTCTTCTGGGTCAGGGCTGTCGCTTGATCAAATCAGGAGAGGAATAGAGTGGCTGAAATCAAAGAAACTGATAGATGTACAGGAGGAGAATGCTATTGCCTACGCGCTCGGATCTCAAGGAAAAACTGCAGTTGCAGAAGGACTGCCAGAGCGAAAGCTCGTAAAGTTCCTCCTAGCTTCAGGCGGGAGTGCAGGTCTTGACGCTATGTCAAAAAGCTTGGGTCCAGAATTTTCGGTGGCCTTGGGCCTTGCCAAGAAAAATAATTGGATTGGATTATCAGATGGCACAGCGAGACTAAACACTTCGAAAGTTTCTGAGAAAGAGAAAGAAGAACTCCTACTGGAAACAATACAAGCGAAAGGAAAACTCCATTCTTCCGAGCTTTCTCCAGAAGAAAAAGAAGTTCTTTCCGGCCTTGTCAAACGCCACAAGGGTCTGATTGATGAGAAAAGCCAAAAGATCGTAAAGATTAGGATCACTTCAAAAGGTCATGATGTCTCTAAATCGACTCGCAAAGATGAAATCGATGAAATATCTCCAGATGTAATTCTTAGCGGTTCATGGCGAAATCGCCCCTTACGAGCGATCGATGTCACTTCGTCGGCCCCCAGCTTCTACGGAGGAAGGAAACATCCGGTTCGGATGTTTATCGAAGAAGTGAAGGAAGTCTTTGTTTCTCTTGGTTTTGAGGAAATTGAAGGACCGATAGTTCAGAGCACATTATGGAACTTTGATGCTCTCTTTATTCCGCAGCAGCACTCGACTAGGGAAATGCAAGACACCTTCTATCTTTCTGATGTCAGAGCAAATCTCGCCAAATTTCCAAGGGAAATTGATTTGATTAAAGCGTCACATGAGAAAGGCGAAGGTACAGGATCTCTGGGCTGGCGCTACAAGTGGTCGGAAGATGAAGCGCGTCGCATTGTGCTTCGTACTCATACTACCGCCGTAACAATAAGATATCTCTCTGATTTCAAACCAGCTGAAGCTAGAGTTTTCTCAGTAGGGAAAGTTTTCCGCAATGAGAAACCGAACTACAGAAACAATCCAGAGTTCTATCAGATTGAAGGCGTTACTGTTGGCCCCCACCTAAACGTGCGAAACCTGATATACATTATCTCAAAATTTTATTCGAGACTTGGATTCGAAAAAATCAAATTCTGGCCGACTTACTTTCCGTATACAGAGCCATCTCTCCAAACTATGGCGTACTACGAGAAGAAAAAGCGCTGGATGGAGCTGGGAGGCATGGGAGTATTCAGACCGGAAGTGACAATCCCCCTGGGGGTTAAAAACCCGGTACTTGCTTGGGGACTGGGACTGGATAGGCTTGTGATGATGCGATACGATCTAAATGATATCCGAGATTTATTTGGGGCAAATCTCGGTTGGCTCAGAACCGCAAAGGTGCTTTA
>JARCRS010000021.1 GCA_029850555.1 archaeon
GACTCATGCCTATCTATTATCAAGTCCAAGGATTCCGATCTGAAAGGCAGAGCTCCCCTTTGGTTTGGGACATTATTATCATCACAGTAAGTTTGGACGACTTCTACTCCAAGCGTCTCTAGCCTCTTTTTCGCTACATGCACATTGGGGGCATAGCCCTCGGTACAGAAACTATGCTCAGGCAATGGTCTAAGTGAAGAGAGAAATTCTCCTCCTCCTGTCCCAAGATCAAGCAATGAATTCGCATGGGCCATTTTATCAAACACTATATCCCTGAAATCCCAAGGAGGACTCTCCTCAATCCAACGTCCCTTTAGTTCTGAAAAATCCCAACCCGACATTTTCCATGAACGGGAATCGGAAATCAGTTTCCCGAATTTTTCTTCACGATTCAAGGAATCTAACAAGATCTTTGTATTTTCTGGTGTTGAGTATGTCGCTTTTTTTGGCCCATGCCCTTCGAGCCTGCTCAAGCCCTCCCTTCATGTAAGCAAGCTCACTTGAAGTATGCGAATCTGTGTCTATGCTTAAAGTGCAACCTGCCTTGATAGCATCAAAAGCGTTTTCGTCGTTTAGATCTAGCCTATTTGGATAGGCATCAATTTCAAGGATCGTTTCGGTAGCAAGAGATTTCTCGATCATCTCTGCCAATTCAAATCTGTAACCAGACCTCTCCAAGATCAGTCTGCCCGAAGGATGGGCGATAATGTCAACGTTTTCGTTTTCAAATGCTCCGGAAAATCGCTTCATGATCTTTGGAACGTCATCGCTGAATCCGCTGTGAATAGACGCGAGCACAAGCTGAATATTCTTCAATACCGAGTTTGACATGTCAAGAGTTGCATCTGCTTTGATATTCACTTCTGCCCCTTGAATGACATGAAAATCGGTTCCCTCCTTTTCATATTCGTCATTTATTTTTTCGATTTCCTTTTGCTGCTGTTTGATCGTGCTTGCGTCCATCGCATTGGCGATTTTTAGGCTACCAATGTGATCTGTGATTGCGATGTATTCATAGCCAAGAGCTCTTGCCGCTTCAGCCATAGTTCTGATGTCTTCGGCTCCATCGCTCCAAGTTGTATGCATCTGAAGATCGCCGCGAATGTCTTCTAGTGATATGAGATTTGGAAGTTTATGCTCTACCGCAGCTTGAATTTCTCCTCTATTTTCTCTCAGTTCTGGCTCGATATAGTCCATACCGAGAGCCTTGTACACTTCTTGCTCGCTTTTGCCAGCTACCATAGTTTCGTTATCCTCCTTGAATAGTCCGTATTCGCTCAGATGATATTTCATTTTGAGCGCTCGAGTTCGAAGCTCAATATTGTGAGCCTTTGAGCCAGTGAAGTAAAGCAGTGCCGCTCCCCAAGATTTACTCGGCACGACCCTTAGATCAACCTGAAAGTTCTTCGCGAACTTGACTGAAGCTTTGTACTCGCCAGCAACGATAATTTCCCTCACCTCATCTGTCTTTGTAAAATTTTGAACCACGTGTTCTGGCTTCTCTGTTTCGACCAAAACATCCAAATCTCCAACGGTATCTTTTTTCCTTCTGAACGATCCTGTAATTTCGAATCTAGTAATGTCACGAAATTTTAAGAGCTGACTCTCAACTCGCTTTGCAATATTCTCAGCTTCGACAAGAAGGACTCTGTTTGACTGGAGCTTTGCACTCTGAATTCGCTCAAGAAGGAGGTTAGGATCTTTTACTCCCAGGCCTCTGAAATCAGCGAGTCTACCATCCTTGATCGCGCTTTCAAGCTCGTCGAGATTTCTTATTTTGAGTTCCTTGTAAAGCGCCTTGACTGTTTTCGGACCGATTCCTTCGACCTTTGCAAGAGAAGTAACGTCGACTGCGTTTCTTTGCTTCATCTTTTCAAGAGTCACGAGCTTTCCAGTCTTTAGAATCTCGACGATTTTCTTTTCGATCCCCTCTCCAACGCCAGGAATTTCCTTAAGACTTCCCTTCTTTGAGAGATTCTCGATGTCTTCTTCCATAGAACTGATTGTTTGAGCTGCCCTTCTGTATGCTCTCGCCCTGTAAGGTTGATCATCCTCCATTTCTGAATAATCAGCCAATTCATCGAGCATAGAGGCAACTAGGGAATTCTTTGACAAAGGAACCTACTTCATTTCAAGTTTTGAAAGGGCAAATCAAGCACTGCCCTTGGTCGAACTTGGTAGTCGGCCCGAATTTAATATTGGCGCTCTGTGAGATTCTATTGAAGGCCGGCCGCGCCTGATCCACGAGTCGAATACTGCGTAGAGGCAACCGCTGGTAGTTTGGCATGTTCGATAAGTTTTCGTGCTAGGAGCTTGAAAATATCGTTTGTTCCTACGTCAATAAGGTTAATTCGGATTTCGTGTCCGCGCATAAAGATTTCAGCTTCAAAGTTTTTCTTTAGGGCGAACAGTACGGTATTATAATGAATTATTCCTTTGAGCTTTTCCTCAATTATCACTTCGCTTTCGTCCGGGAATGGGCTAATCAAGAATGCAACCCCTTCCGCCCAGCTTATAGTTGGAATAGCAGTTCCTCCTTGTTGGACTGATTGTGTGGCAACTAATTTTGCGAGATCCTCGAATCTGTACTCAAGAAGTTCGTGTATGATGAGCTTTTTCCAAGGCTCTACGATAATTTCAAGTTCTTGTTCTCGTCGTTTCTCTTGGGAGGCCTCTTTAGCAAGCGTATCATGCTCCAGCTCTTGATCGTAATGTGTTTGCTCATATTGCGCCATGATTTTGATACTGTTCCTTTTTGTTTTTCCTACTGACTTAAGTAGATACTTATCGCAAAACTTTCCTTTTATGGCTTGTTTCGAATTTCTTCTCAAGTAGCCGATGTGCCGGACTAACTCTCTCGGCAGTTGGCCTCCGCCCGTAATGAGAAATGTGGAGAAGATTTCTCTGAGCAGTCTCAATTGTTTGGCCGCTAAGCGCCGGGCATACTAAATCCGCCGTCTGCGATTACAATGTTTCCGGTCATATGGATTGAATCATCGGAAGCAAGAAACAGCACCAGGGGCACTATGTGCTCGGGCTTGCCAATTCTTTTGAGAGCAGTGTGATCCACAATCCATTTTCTCCTTTGAGCTGTCCAATCTTTTCGCGATGTTGTGGCTTTTGTATCCATGTAACCTGGACAAGCCGCATTGATCCTTACCCATGGCGCGAATGCAAGAGCGTATGACTTTGTGAGACCGATCACACCATACTTTGAGGCCGCGTATTGAGGAGCGCGAGGACTACCCGTGACAATAACATTCGAAGCAATGTTCACAATTGTTCCGCTCTTCCTCTCGAACATTCTTTTTCCAATTTCATGAATCATGAAGAGCGTGCCTTTGATGTCGACTGCAAGTGTCTGATCTATTGCTTCTTCCGTAATTTCTCTCCAAGACATTTGGTTGCTCGAAACTTCTCCAGAATTGTTCACGAGGAGATCGAGACGCCCAAACTCATTCCATATCTTTTCTGCCATGGACTTGACCTCATCCCATTTTGTAATATCGACCTTCGTGGTGATGGATTTTCTTCCGAGCGCCTTGATTTCGTCCGATATCTTCTGAGCTCCATCCTTCGAATTATTGTAGGCAACAACTACGTTTGCGCCCTCTTTGGCAAGCGCCATAGCTATCAAACTTCCAAAGCCTCTCCCTGCCCCCGTAACCAGCGCATTTACATGCTGAAAACGCATTCCCTGAGAGTGTTCTCGTGGTTTAACCTCGATCTCGGTGTCGACCTTCTGTTCTCCTGCTAGTGTTCCCCAGCTCAAACTCTCAAATCCTACTTTTTGATAGAATAAATCAAAGCTTTCGCGCTCTTTTAAGTCTCCTCGAACTGGTTAGAAACTTGCAGCTGGCTGGGTGTTTCTCCCGAATACTACCAATGAGATAATCCATTAATATTGAACAAACGAAAAATTGGTGGGCATCCGGTTTTGCAAAAGAGTACCCAGAAGTACTTCTTTCCGTACGAATTTCTCGAAGCTAACTGGAGACTATGGAGCTTCATTGTAATTCTTGCTGTGGGCCAGCTTGCTCTGATAATGTACCCCGTTAGCGCAAGCAATGGACTGATAGATCCATTCTACAGTCCAACAGTTTTGATAGTTCCGATTCCAGGCCTATTTCGTCTTACTTGCTACGCATATAGGAAGGATTACCACAGGCATTTGTTCCATCACCCCTTGGGGTGTGACAATCCAGAACGCGGTGAGATACACAGCCAGAAATACACAGGAGAAAGGAATGCGATCTTTCAATTTGAGAACTTGCACAGATATTTTCTCTATGCAGGAATATCTCTTTTGCCATTCTTTTATTACGACTTTTACGTTTCTCTCATTGGGTATACACATGGCAGCTTAGTTTTAACCCTTGGCAGTCTTGTGATTCTAGGAAACGCACTCGCATTGACATCGTGGACTCTTTCTTGCCACGCATTTAGACATCTCATCGGAGGAAACATTGATTGCTATTCTTGCGTTGTTGCCGGTAAGAATCGAAAAAAGATATTTGACATTCAGAGCTGGTGGAATTCTCATCATGAGGCGCTTGCATGGATCAGCCTTTTGTCAATAATATTCGCCGATCTATACATTAGAGCAGTGGTTGCTGGCTTGCCCCTAGATCCTGTGTTACTCCATCTTTGATCAAAAGGCGATCTTTTGGAAAAAGAAAGAAGATTTCACTTTCCGCAAGGGCTTAGATATCCGTTCTTTCTATTAGGATTAGTTATTATGATCGCCGGAGGGGTGGGCGCCATCAAGACCGGCCTTCCGGTCGTGGCGGATGAAGTGGTCGCAACAGTAGGTTTTGTGTTTCTAGTAATCGCAATCGTATTCCGTTAACAAGAGATTGCCAGACGCCTGTCAGCATCTCTTTTAGGCGACATGAGAATACAAATTTAGATAGTGTATAGTCCTTATGCAAGTTCAGGATTGCGACTTTCCTGACGACATCTACTTTGACGTAGAGAAGGATGTCTGGCTCAAAGCAATCTCAGAGCATCAAGTGATAATTGGTGCCACCTCAATTCTCTCATTCATAGCCGGCAGGATCAAGGTAGTCAATCTGAAGAAAGATCTCGCGCTCGTCAAAGAAGGGCAGAGTCTTGCCACGATAGAGTCTGCAAAGTATTTCGGGGCTATTCGCAGTCCGATTGAAGCAAAAATCATAGAATTTAATCAAGCGTTAATCAACAAACCGCGTATGATTAATGATTCACCTTATGCAGATGGTTGGATAGCGAAGCTGCAGGCTATTGCGGACGTTCAATCATTACTTTCCAATCATCTAATGTTCGGAAAGAGCGCTTCTTCAGGACTCGAGGAGAGAATCAAGGAATTGCAAGTTCATTGCTTCAAGAAGATTCCTGATGATGAACTAGTAGCAGTCGGATCGGAGTGCTCTGCAACACTTTCTAATCTCGATGAATTGCTCGCGACAAGGCGCAAGGGAACTGTCGTCCACGTGGTATCAGATGATCCTCTTGCTGATATTGAAATGATACGCTGGTCCGATCAGACGAAAAATGAACTGATTGAAGCTAGAGCTGAGGGTAGCCTTCATCATTTTATCGTTGAGAAAAAGCAGGATTGACGCAAAATACCCGGCGCTATTCTAGCTATGGCATTTACGCAAAAATACCCCAGTTTTCGGGGCAATAGCAACCGCTCCCTGAAAGCGACGCAAGATGGCAGTAAGTAACAAACAAAAGTTCATACTTTTCGTGTGTATCGAGAATGCGGGTCGAAGTCAGATGGCTGATGCATTCGCGGCTAGGGAGGGTTTGACATCGATGAGCGCAGGGACAAATCCCGGGCCGAATATCTATCCCACAGTCATTGGCGCAATGCGAGAAAAGGGGTTAGATATTTCGAAAAATAAGCCAAAGTTATTGACTCCCGAAATGATAGACAGGGCACAGCTTGTTGTGACTATGGGCTGCGCGGTGGAACAGCTCTGTCCTAGACCTATGCTTGCGCAACTGCAAAAGAAGCTTGTTGATTGGGAGATCGAAGACCCCAAGGGCAAATCAATTTCTGATGTGAGAAAAATTCGAGACGCGATTGAAAACAAAGTAAAGCAGCTGGCTATGGCTTAGCTGCTTTTTTCACGCATCTTTCTGATTGTGATTAGAAGGCTAGCAATCCTGCGACGAATCCAATTATCCACGCTATTGGGAAGCCATACAGGTAGTAGGAAAAGGATCTTGCTTGGGTCGTTACGATATTTGTCACATGTGTCACGATTACGCCAGTTGTAAGGAACGGTATCGCTACTCCTATCACTCCTGCAAGGATAAGCCCTACAATCACTAGAATGATTGAAAGAACTCCTTTCGCCGCGGCCACACCGAAAATCAATCCGTCAATGAATAGAAGAACCAAAACGATCACAGCCGTGAGGATCAATTCCATTTTTCGCTCTACGCCTCAAGGCATTAGAGTTCCCTGAAATTATTAAACGCAAAAGCACAAGAGGTATAGAGGAGACTCCGAGAGCCTCGTTTCTCTAGAAGAGCGTTAAAAATGCTCTTTGAGCGAAATTCACGGATGTCTGTCGCTAAGAAGGCAGATGAGAAAGAATACTTGAAACGTTGAGATATATTTCGAAACAATCGGAATCCTTGTTCTTTTGGCAATCGCTCTTTTTCCGATTTCTTCGCTTACGGCAAGATGCTTAAAGCATCGCAGAGAACTGGCCTTGAATGTCTGACCTGAGCATTGTTAGACTACAAGCGTTGGATTTATGTCGCTTTAGCGGTCGGAGGAACTGGCGACGCGATTTATGACGCTTGGGAATATCTAACCCAGAGTTTCAATAGCTGTAGCATAAAGAACACTATTTTTTCTTGCGGCGGAGTAGCCGGAAGCGGTCATACTTCGATTGCATTAGGTCAAATAACAATTCCTTTCTGGACTACCGGCCTTGTTTGGTTTCCACTATCTCTGATAATTGGTGTTGTCGCGTTCAAGTATTACGCGGAAGTAATTTTGATTCCCTTCGTGATGATTGGAAACATCTTCACAATCTATCTCTGGTATCTCGAGCTAGGAGTAATTCACCTTATTTGCCTCGTTTGCCTTAGCCTTTATGTAATAAATTATGCACTGACGGGAACTGCAATTTGGATAGCTGTAACATAGGTGAGTTGTCATTGTTGAGCGGGTGGGTACGATTCACTTTTCTAGTAATTTGCAAGAAGATTTTCATGTTTTGTGTGGGAGAAGCTAATCTTGGTTAAGTGCGCAAGCTGTGGACAGGATAATCGCGAAGGACTCATTTTTTGCAGCAACTGCGGCGCACGACTGGATTCTACAACTATAGATCAAAATGTAAAGCGCTGCACTTTTTGCTCGAAACCTCTCGTCGGGCAGGATTCCTATTATTTTCATTGCCGGTACTGTGGGCAAGATTTTTGCTCTGAGCACAGGCT
>JARCRS010000022.1 GCA_029850555.1 archaeon
GGTTCGTCTCCTTTACGTCTCCTATGTCATGATTGTCACAACTCTTGACTTCCTTTTCCAATACTTGCGCGTCTTCCCAATTTGGTACTTGTATCATATCCCAACGTGTTAACTTCAGGTGCACATGCTATGAAAATGTATAGTTCAAATATTTGCCATAATATTGAGGAAAATAGTAGGCGATGACTTCGCAATGATGGAAAAGGTCTGAAAGGGTGCTTTTTGAAGTCGAATTAGCCGCTATTGCAGACTAGCTACGTAACCACGTGGTTGTAAAGTTACATCTTTTAGGCAGTCAGTCGATTGGAAGAGAACCGGACTTTGCTTTCTCTATCGCGCTGCAAGCGACGCAGAGGCTCATATCGACGCACCTATGCCAAAGTGCTGCACATCTTCTCTGTATCCGCCCAATCCTTCTCCTATGGTCTTGTATTGTTCGACGAATTCAATAGAGCGAAGCCACTTGACCATTTTGAATCCGAGCTGGGTTTCTACCCTCAACCTCAGAGGCGCGCCGTGCTCGATGGGAAGAGGCTTCCCATTCATTTCATAAGCAAGTATGGTCTGGTGGTGTTTTGCCAGTTCTAGATCAATAACTTCGTAGAACTCACGAGAGGGGTCGCCGTGGCCGTATTCGTCTCTTTCGCCGTTAGCTAGCGAATGAAATACTGCGTATTTTGCGTTCGATTTCGGGTGGCATAAGCTGAGTATGAAGGATACAGGTACACCTCCCCACTTTCCAATGGCAGTCCATCCTTGAATGCAGCTGTGCTCGGTAATCTGAGTCTCTTTCTTCATTTCGTGCAAATCGTCGAGTGAAAGAGCAAGTTCCTTGTCAACTAGGCCGTAGACTCTCAACTTCCATGAAGAAAAATTATTCTTGGCAAGCTCTTTGTATTCATTAGTCTCTGGCGGACGTCCATTTACACGGAAGTAAGGACTGATTTCCGATTCCTTGAAGTTCTGTCGTGAAATCGCTCCCCCAAAAAGAGCGTGCTTTACAGGCGCGATCACCTTGTCGAGTCCGACCTGTATCTGTCTTGGTCTACGAAGTGAATGCTCTGTCGCCCAAACATGAATCACGATTACAACTATGAAGTAAAGCAGGAAGAGAATCGTAGCAACCAAAAGGGAGACTACGCCTCCTCCAAAGATGATGTTTGCCATATTGACCTGGAAGTTGTCTAGTAGAACGAGTGAGATGTGCATGATTATGAAAAGGATGAATCCAATCAAACAAAGGAAATGTATGCTTCGAGCTCCCTGCCTTCCTCTGAAAATCTTCGGATACCAGGGGAATCTCGCGTCCATAGCTGGGGACATTGCGGCACCGGTAAGCAGCATCAAAGGACCGAGGATAAATATGACTCCCGCGTAAGCAAGCTGTTGCGCAGGGTCGAATGGATTCCCAGGAGGAGGAAGGTGACCGCTTGCCATTGCAAGCATTGTTTTGAACGCCTCCGGGAAAAAGGAGAAGGATGTAGGGATCAAAGTTCTCCAGAGGCCTGTTGCGAAGATAAGGATATAGTATGCGACCCCGTTACCTATCCAGAAAATTATTGAGAAAAAGTGCCAGTGTCTTCCTAAGCCAAGGTTGCTACGTCCAGGGAGGGCTATCCAGGATGAAAATTTGGTTTCTTCGTCAGTAGAGGTCCAGAGCTTGTCCTTGGGCATCTTTTTCCTTGAAAATTTGATCCATTCTTTTCCGTCAATTGCCTTGTCGTTTGTGTATAGCTTGGGATGAGCTGAAAGAATCTCTATTCCGCTTCTGATTAATAGCGTGATGAAAATGACATTAATCAGATGAGAAATCCGAAGCCAAAGAGGGAAATCGATCATTACTATAATGACACGTTCATTGTTGTACAGCATGGAAAAATGCTGTACGCAGCGTGGAAAAATACTGGACACGAATTCATATAGTTTTACACAGGTTGGCATCAAATGGGTCGGCGGCTAAAAAAATTCTCTAGTAAAGTATTTCACTAATACTTGGAATTGTCCTTTTTTTGATGATGTTCGATTCATAATACGTTTGGAATGATAATTTTTATCGCTGATAAACCTGCATCGGCCTGCGATTATGTGCCATGATTTGGTAGATGACTTAAAGAGTTGGTACATTGTACCAGCTCGCATCTGACATATTCCTTAAGTCGGTCAGTCCGCAGATCAAGCAATTTGTGGGAAGTTATCACGACAACGATTGAATCAGTGGGACCAAACAAAATTGTTAGGGTAATCGCAATCATCGTGTTAATTGGTCTCCTAGGAGGCCTCGCAACGCTCTTCAAGGAACCGTTATTATTCGCATCAATTGGGCCGACCATCATCATAGTCGTTCACAGGCCTGACATACGGTACACTCGCCCACAAGTAATCATTCTGGGACACGGTGTTGCAATACTGGCAGGCGTGGGTGGTTTACTTCTATTTGGACTGTACGGGCAACCCTCCGCAATTATAGCCGGATTCGATTTGCAGCGCATCGGCGCCACCTCTTTTGCGATGGCAGTAACTGGATTCTTCGGCGAAGAAACCTCATTCTATCATCCACCCGCAGGAGCGACGGCACTTTTGGTAGCTCTTGGAATATTGTCTAGTCCAGTCCAGTTACTTTCTATTGGTATCGGGGTCGTGCTTGTCGCACTCTTTGCAGCTTTGTACGAGCATCGCTTTTCAAAAATCAAAAGTGCAAATTGACTTGTTGCAGCCAGTTCTGGTGAAATTCTTCTTTTCTGGTGGAAATGAGAACTTATGCTGCTCCCCAATTCGTGTGAACTGCTACCATGAAGACGATTTGACGAAATGATTCAAAGGATTAGAGGACCGGCTGTCTATCCAATTGGAGAACTTAATTCTTTGTACGTTGATGCTGGAGATGAGCTGGAGAGAGTTGGCTCGCCGAAGCTGAGTTAGGCAGTTTTGCAAAATGATTGATCAAGATGCGTGGGACCGGTAAAATAAGCCGGAAACAAGACCACAATAATGAGGAGAATTGAAGTTACAGCCAATTTCCCGGCAATTCCGAATACAAATCCATCAACTAGAAGGAGTAATATTCGTATGATTCCGGACCTATAGTTCTAAGAACTGCAAGACTTCGGATGATTCTTTGCTTTCACAGATCATGCATACTTGACCCCGATGCAATGTGACAGGTGGCATCCTTGGATAAGAGGGGTGTCTTTGGCATTCGAAGCACGGGCGATATTGGAGTGCAGTTGAAATTAGCGGTTGTATGATCTGAGTCATGCATGTTTCACTCTGCAAGTGGCTTCCTTTCTGATTCAGGTACTGTTGGCGTAGCTTCTTCTTCT
>JARCRS010000023.1 GCA_029850555.1 archaeon
CTCTTCCAAGAGCCTGATCTACATAGACGCTCTCAACTCCGATCGGAAAGAATGCTGATTGGATCTTCTTCTTGATCTCTTCATATGGGAGTAGTTTGAGAAACCTCTCGCGCTGCTCGTTTCGTCTATCTTCTTCCTGAAGTGAGCTTGTCATGGGCAGTCACAAATTATGAATCCAAACGTTGATAGCAAGTTACTCGGAGGCTAACAACCTCTTGTCTCCGCAATAAATGTTGAAACGATCTCCTCGTAGAAAACCGACAAGAGTCATGTCATACTCTCTCGCAAGTTCCACGGCTAGGTTGCTTGGAGCTCCGACTGCCGCAAGAAACGGGATTCCAGCTATTGCGGCTTTCTGTACTAGTTCAAAGCTTGCTCGGCCACTTACCAGAAGCACGCTATTTGATGCAGGTAGGCGGTTTGAAAGTAGTAGAGAACCCACGAGCTTATCCAACGCATTATGTCTGCCAACATCCTCTTTGATTCCCAGAAGATTTCCTTTTAGGTCAAATAGGGCGCAAGCATGCAAACCTCCAGTTCGAGCAAATATACTCTGAGATTTTGTAAGCATCTGTGGCATAGAGACAAGTATTTTTCGCGAAATCTCAAATGAACCTACAGGTAATCTTGAACAGTTTGTGCGAACTAGA
Source organism: archaeon (assembly GCA_029850555.1). Classification (GTDB taxonomy): domain Archaea; phylum Thermoproteota; class Nitrososphaeria; order Nitrososphaerales; family CADDZS01; genus JASHOD01. The sequence continues at coordinate 651 of JARCRS010000023.1, forward strand.
TCAATTGAACCTTTGCCGCAAATTCCGCAGCTCGATGAAGTATAGACGTTCCTGCTTAGGCGGTCAAAGTCAAACCGGATGTCTTCGCTCAAGTATACATTAACGATGTTATAAGCTTGCGACTCGCCCAGATCGGTGCAATATGATATACTTGCAATGTCATTCCTACTCCTTACAACACCTTCTGAAAGAAGAAAACCTGATGCGAGTTCAAAATCATTCCCTGGAGTTCGCATTGTAACGGCGATTTGATGCTTGACCCACCTACCACCAGCAAAAGTAAGCACGCGTATTTCCATTGGCTCTTCTGTCGCAAGTTCGTCGTACTTTCTTTCAACGGAGTGTCCTCGAATCTGAGTGACCTCGTCGGTTACAATGTTAGCTGGCCTTTCTGCTATCAAAGTCCAAGTCTCGAAATTTCAAAGGTGCTCAAGATACTTCAATCAATCGGCTGATTTTCAGCGCAAGAATCATAAACACGAAGACGATGTTACGGTTCCAAGTATTAAATGAAGAATGCGGATGACATTATTCAAATTGCGGCAGTAGTACTTGCTGGAGGAATATCGAAGCGATTTAAAGGGGATAAACTTCTAGCTGAAGTAGAACACAAGCCAATAATTGCAAGAGTTTTTGATTCGTTGGCAGATGTAACTTCCAATCTATATCTTTCTGTTTCTAGCGAAACCCGTGCTAATGATTTACTCAATAAAGTAAGTCAAGACGTAAAGGTAGTCGTTGATAGGAAAGAACTAGCGTGTGAGGGTCCGGCCCGCGGCATCGTTAGCTCTCTTGTTAAAATTCAATCAAACGCGGTCCTCTTCGTCCCCGCTGATATTCCATGGGTCGGGAGTGCGGAGCTCAGAACATTCGTTGCTAGGTGCGAAAAGACCCATAGCGATGTTGGCACTATTTTTTGGAATAACGGTGCCGTCGAGATGCTAATTCAGTATCACAAACGTGAAACTGTCCGAGACGTTGCTCAAACGATCTCTAAACTCAGAAAAAAATCGATGAGACCATCAGATATCTTAAGGGGAGCGAGATCTACATCATACATCAACGCTGGGAATGTAACTAACAACCCTCTTTGTTTTTCAAATGTTAACACGGTTGAAGACCTTATGAATCCAAAGCCAAGAAACGTTGTTGGCGGACAAAAAAGGACAGACATATCTGTTGTTGGAAGTGTAGATGATCCATACTGGAAAGCAATACAATTCCAGGCGAATGGCGAGCTGGATGCAGCTGCAAAACACTTCAAAAATGAATCAAACCTTTACCTGAAATATAATCTTGACCACATTGCCTTGCACAGTCTTCAGGATTACGAATATTGTTTAGAACATTCTGTATTCTCCACAGATTTCAATTTAAACAAAATAAAGGAAAAGATCTCAAAATTAAGAGACGGTCTTCACATATTACCAAAGTCTTAATTCAATTCTAGCTAGGAGATGTACCTCAATGCGTCTCTTGCATTCTTCCTAAGGTCTATGACCGGAAGATCTAGTATTCTCTTTTTGCCACCGCTTTTGCTCGCAACTTTTCCTGATATGAAACTGATCCGTGTCTTCGGAAAGTATCGAATGTACTCCTTCACATCAGTTTCTGAATAAGCGCAAAGAATGCGAGTCAAGCCTCGCATCTTTGTTGAAAACTTCTTGGACAGTCCCTCGACAAGAACGTAATCGATTCCATCTGATTTGAAAAGGTCGAGAATGGCGTCAGCAGTAAGTTTCTCCGTGTCTTTCCTTCTAATTACGGTCAATTCCTTTGGGGCAATCGCCACCACAGTACTGGCCCCAGACAACATATGTAGTTGCGTATCTTTTCCCTTGGTATCAATAGTGAAACTCTGATCGTGGATGTGCTTTATCGTCCCAACTTTCCAGCCTGCCCTTACTAGCGCTTGAGCCAGCGTGATCAATGAAGTTGTTTTCCCACTTTTACTATGTCCTATGAATTCCACTATACGAGTCAATTCTCATCATTTGCATCATCTAATTTCAAGATGCAAATAGACGCTGAATATGAGTCTGATATTTTTCCCTTCCTTTATACGTAAGGTTAAGTTAATTTTAGAGGACTCGCTCTCACAAGAGATCATGCTCTAATTTTATCTGCGGGTTTGCGTGACACTAATCTGTCAGAGCGCATTAGTTCCCATTGTCTACCGTACTCCATGATACGGGCAATGTTTTGAACGAACTTTTCGTCATAACCGTGGCGCTCGAGTAAGTAGAAACCAAGCTCCATCCCGCTGCTTATACCTCCCGC
>JARCRS010000024.1 GCA_029850555.1 archaeon
AGGTCAGTATGCCCCGAAACTCCCGGGCCACACGCGGGCTGCAATGGTAAGGACAATGGGTTCCGATCTCGAAAGAGCTAGGCAATCCCCAAACCTTACCCCAGTTGTGACTGAGGGCTGTAACCCGCCCTCACGAATCTGGAATCCCTAGTAACCGCGTGTCACCATCGCGCGGTGAATACGTCCCTGCTCCTTGCACACACCGCCCGTCGCTTCACCGAAGTTGGGCTAGGACGAGGTGGCGTCTTGTTGGCGCTATCGAATCTTAGCTCGGCAACGGGGGAGAAGTCGTAACAAGGTGGCCGTAGGGGAACCTGCGGCCGGATCACCTCCTTAGAAAGAATATGACGATTGGGGGTGCGAATTGTTTTCTGCGAATTAGGGCAAAGCACAAGCCAAAAAACGATTATGCAGATCCGCATGTTGAATGCGGGTTGAAGGACGAAGCAAGTGTCTGTTCCGCTTGTGATGATCGTCGTGCACAGGTTGCGTATGCGTTCGTCGATAATGTAATCATCCGACGCGCTGACGCTGTTTGGTGGATGGCTTGGCTTGGAAGACGAAGAAGGGCGTGTCAAGCTGCGATAAGCCTCGGGTAGGAGCATGAATCCGCTGATCCGAGGATTCCCGAATACGAATTCGTAAGGGAAACCTTCGGGTTTCCCTTGTTCCCTTTGGGGAACGTGAACCTCTGCGAAAGGAAACATCTGAGTAGCGAGTGGAAAAGAAATCAATTGAGATACCGTAAGTAGCGGCGAGCGAAAGCGGCATAGTCCAAACTGAATCGCTGCAGTAATGCAGTAGAGATGTGGGGTGTGCTTGTAGCGTTTGCAACCCAATCTCTCCATAGCTGAAGTTGGCTGGAAAGCCACATGGTACAGGGTGATAGTCCCGTAAGCATTGGTCGAGAATGGGGTTGTGCTACAAACCGAGTACTTGGCCTTGGCAGTGGCTAAGGAAGACGGGGGAAAGCGGCCTCTAAGACTAAACACTATCCAAGACCGATAGCGCAATAGTACCGCGAGGGAAAGCTGAAAAGTACCCCGAAAGGGGTGTGAAAAGCGCCTGAAACCAACCAGTTACAGACGTGCATTGCATGAAAGGGCCAGAACACTCCTCTGAGGGTGACTCGCAAGAGTCATCTGACGATTTGTGCCCTAGACCCAGTGTGATGCATTCCGTCTAGAAACACGGGCCGGGGAGTTTACTGTCATGGCGAGCTTAAGGATTTGATAGTCCGGAAGCGAAGGGAAACCGACAAGCACGCAACTGGCTTGTCCAGCGAGGTGCGGGGTCTGAAAGGGCCTGAAGTCATGGCGGTAAGACTAGAAACCAGACGATCGTGTCTCGAGTAGGATGAAGCCGGGCGAAAGCCTGGTGGAGGTCCGAAAGGGTCTTGACGTTCAATTCAGTCCCCTAACTCGAGACAAGGGGCCAAAAGCCAATCTAGTCTGGTGATTGCTAGTTCCCACCGAAGCAGATCCTAGTCTGGCCTGGATGGATGTGGCCGACGCTGTAGAGCACCAATGGGAAGCCAAGGGTCCGAAAGGGCCCAGCTTGCTTTTGAACTCCGAATGTGTCGGCGCAAGAGAAGTCCGGAGACGGGTTTATGTGGGGTAAGCCTCATAACCAAGAGGGGGACAACCCAGACTAAAGTTAAGGCCCCCAAATTTTGGCTAAGTGTCAAACAAAAGAGCGTCCCTGAGCTTAGACAGCAGGGAGGTAGGCTTAGAAGCAGCCACCCTTCAAAAAGTGCGTAACAGCTTACCTGCCGAGCTTAGAGGCCTCGAAAATGGACGGGGCTCAAGCCAAGTGCCGATACTTTAGACAACAAGCAATCAGCTTGTTTGTGGTAGGTGGGCGTAGAGGTTGGGTAGAAGTAGGGTCGTGAGATCCTATGGACCGACTCTCTAGTGCAGATCCCGGTGGTAGTAGCAGCGTAGTCGGGTGAGAATCCCGATCGTCGAAAGGGCAAGGTTTTCCTGGCAACGCGTCGTCGACCAGGAGTAAGCCGGTCCTAAGTGTAATCCCAACGGCGTTACACGAAGAGGGAAACTCGTTAATATTCGAGTGCCATCTTGGTGTCGTTATTGTCGGTTCATTTTTGCCTTGAGTTAGGGCAAGCAAGGTTGTCGCCTTGTTTAATTGCTTGAGGGTGGGGGAGTGTCGTAATGACGAGAACTCGCCCGAGACAAGAATAGCAGGCCATATGGTCTGTTTGCCTGATACTGAGGGACAGTGAAAGAAGTGAATCTAAGACACCTTGGTGTCCGTACCGAGATCCGACACAGGTGTCCCTAGGTGAGAAGCCTCAGACGTATCGGGTGTACTGCGGGTAAGGGAACTCGGCAAATTAGCCCCGTAACTTAGGAATAAGGGGTGCCTGCGATCTTTGTGAGAAACAGGGATCGCAGGTTGCAATAACTAGGGGGTCCCGACTGTTTAATAAAAACACAGTAAACTGCTAATCCGAAAGGACTTGTACAGTTTATGAATCCTGGCCAGTGGCGGTACCTAAAACCTGGGTTCAACCGGGCTAAGGGCCGCTAAACGCCGGGAGTAACTCTGACTCTCTTAAGGTAGCCAAATGCCTTGTCGGGTGAGTTCCGACGTGCATGAATGGACCAACGAGGGCCCTACTGTCCCTATCCGCGACCCGGCGAACCCACGTAACGTGGACGAACAGTCCACGAACTTCCATCGGGGAGAGAAGTCCCTGTGGAGCTTTACTGCAGCTTGTCGCTGCGATGCGGTTCCGATTGCAGAGCGTAGTCGGGAGCCTTCGAAGGAGGACCTCCGGGTCTTCTGGAGGCGAAAGTGTAACACCGGCCTTTCGGAACTGCGTCGCTAACCTCGTCAGAGGAACACCGGCAGGTGGGCAGTTCGGCTGGGGCGGCACCCCCTTGAAAAAGTATCGAGGGGGCCCAAAGGTTGGCTCAGGCGGGTCAGAACTCCGCCGTAGAGGGCAAGGCCAAAAGCCAGCTTGACTGGAAATTCAAACGCGAAATTTTCAGAGGCGAAAGCCTGGCCTAGCGATCCTCTATGTCCTCACAGTTGGAGGCTAGAGGTGACAGAAAAGTTACCCCAGGGGTAACAGGCTCGTCGCGGGCGAGAGCTCCAATCGACCCCGCGGTTTGGTACCTCAGAAATGTATCAAAACTGCATGGGGTAGGACAGCAGCAATGCTGTCATGCGTATCGGCTTATAACGGTGGAACCCTCCACTCCTAAAATCAGGAAAAACTTTCCGGGCGTGTCAAAGTGACACGAAGAGCCGGAGTGGAATTTTATTCGGGCAATACCGTGGGAAGTCTGGCAGAAACGACTTCAGTTTCCTATCGTAGGTAAGTCAAAAGATCTGAAATTCTTCCATCAGAATCTCAAAAGTAGTACTGCTATGACCCCGTAACGACTGAGGATGTCTAAATTGTTAGGACGTTCAATGAGATAGTAGTTTATGAAATGCTATCACACGCCGACTCCTCTTTGAAAAAAAACTGAAGAAGAGGATGGAGATATAGTCTACAACTTCTGGTAACAGGAGATAGAAATTGTGCGATGTCGGCTCTTCCCATCCCGGTCCTGCAGCAGGGGCCAAGGGTGGGGCTGCTCGCCCATTAAAGGGGAACGTGAGCTGGGTTTAGACCGTCGTGAGACAGGTCGGTCTCTACCTGATGGAAGCGGCGGTCATCTGAGGGGAAGTTGTCCCTAGTACGAGAGGAACAGGGCAACGCGGCCTCTGGCGTACCGGTTCTTCGACAGGAGAATAGCCGGGCAGCTAAGCCGTCTTAGATAAGAGCTGAAGGCATCTAAGCTCGAAGCTAGTCCCGAGAAAAGATGACCATCCGCTATATGCGTCCTTCGCAAGGGGGACGCATGTACGGTGAAGAGCTGTCATAGAAGATGACGTTGATAGGAGAGAGGTGTACGCTGGAAGGCTACGGCCGACCAGTTCAGCCTGCTCTTACTAACCGCTCAAAGCGTTGGGATATATGATTACATTTGAAACGAACTGCGCAAAAACCTGTTGCATGGCGAAACAATTCACATGCTTTTTTTCTCTTAATCTATCGTGAGATATTCTCTCACATAGATAGGTTCAAGTAATTAGGACGAGATCAAATATTTTCGGGAACAAGGAGAGAAAGGCATTCTTGCCTTCGTTCTTGTCTCTCTTCTTGTTCTTGTATTCAGTTATAGAGTTTGGGTTTCTAAAAATGGTAAATTGTCCGGTTTGTAAGAAACATGTGGATTACAAGTACTTGCGCTCCGAAAATCCGAAAGATGATCTAGGACATGATTTGGGAAAATGGGTCCACTGCGAAAACCAGGATGAGAGGCATGTATATCTTCGTAATCAGGACTCTATCAACAAATGTCCTTACTGCAGCTCAAGCAATTTCACCGAAATGAAGTCCAGTGAGAAAGTAAAATGCGTTCACGAGACTGACAAGGGAATCATGTGCATGACACGTCCGTATGTTTGGATGAAAGAAGGTCCTCCTTGTTTCATGAATCACATAGAAAAAACTCGATTGCAAGCCTGAGTATTGTTTTTCTCAAATTGAGGCTAGCTATACAAAAATTGTAATTTTTCCTTTTGATCCATGGCGAATTGTGCATCAAACAACTATTGTTTGAACCGTAGGAAATAACACGCCGTTGCGATCAAGATGTAAAGTTGCCATATAAAGCAATGAGCAAGAGATCGAAATGAAACAATTGCTTATCAAGTGCTTGTGCGTAAGGATTCCACGTGCCGAATGAAGCGCGAGAAAGCTAAAATGAACACGTAGCATTGGCACGCGAAAAGAATAGTGTCTAGCTTGACTTTAACGAGTTGATTTTCTGTTCTTCTTCCTTCCCTGACTTTTTTGCTTATTTCTTCTTTTGATCAATTGCCCGCCCTTATTTCGAAGCAATGAATGTCTACTTTTTGCAAAGATTTTCTTCGCCTTGTCATTTCGACTCCGCGGGATTTGTCCCGCATTACCATATTGCGTGACTAGGCTCTTTGCAGCATTTTTCGCAGAAAGGTTATTTGAAGAGTTTAATCTCATTATTCTTGTAAGAAATGGTTCAACAGCTTTTGGATTTTGGCTGCAGAGATATGTGGAGGAGAGCACCGCCATTTCTTGCAAATCGTCGTTGCCTTGACCCTTGAGTATCCACGATTCAAAAAGTTCCTTGGCCGTAGTTCTTCTATCAAACACCCACATGTTCGAGAGAGATGCTTCAACTGGTTGACGAAGCATGTGGTCATCCGATAGAAGCAACCTCAGAGTATTGAGTGCCTTTCTGGTATTGCTCTCACCAATTCTACCGATGGTTAGGCAAACAACAACTGTCGAATCTCTTTTCTCTCTTCGCTTATCCGCCGGTAGCTTCGCAACATGATCGACAAATTTCCAAACGTGAGCAGGCTCGAACATTGCAAATATGTTTGCGACAGATCTTGCTAGCTCAAGATCATTTGTTCCGCAGTCGTTGTAGAGATCCTCCCATGCACCCCGTTGAAGAAGATCAGAAATCATGAATCTAATCTCCGTAAGTCTCCTTGTGGAAATCGGCATGAGCTCTCCCTTGTTAGACCACCAGTGTGCTAAATCTCAGCAAGAATTTCGTCGATATAAACTGAACAACTATATTCTTGCGCATTTGCAGGATTTGGAACAATATGGAACGCAAAAATTGATTAGAGCCATGCGATATTTGAGATTCAATCAGAAAAACTAGGGTTGGAGCTCAGTATTCTTTGAGAGCAATCGTCGTCACGCCAATGGTCGCAAATTCACTGCGTATCAAAGAATTGGACATGCCCGAAGTTTCAAAGGGTCACTTACTTTTGAACGTTCAGAAGGTAGGCATTTGCGGAACTGACCGGGACATCATTTCTGGATTCTATGGAGCACCTCCCAAAGGTAGCGATTTTCTTGTCCTAGGTCACGAATCATTGTCGCGAGTTACCGATATTGGAAAGGGAGTAAGAGGGTTCAAAAAGGGCGACCTTGTTGTCCCAACCGTTAGAAGAAAATGTCCCGAGAATTGTCTCAATTGTAGAAACGAAGAATCAGATATGTGTCTCACGGGTCATTACAAAGAGCATGGAATCAAGGGACTCCACGGTTTTGCCTCCGATTTTGCGATTAGCGACGCAGATTTTGTTGTCAAATTACCTGAATCACTCAAAGATGTTGGTGTGTTGCTTGAACCACTGACGATTGTGGAAAAGGGAGAAGTTCAGACCTACCTTTTACAGCAGTCAAGGATGAAATGGGCTCCGAAAAGGGCGCTTGTTCTGGGAGCTGGTCCCGTTGGTCTTTTGGCTACCGCGATCCTTAGATTAAGAGGACTGGATGTAAGTACTGTCGCAACCAGATCTGCTGAGAGCCTGAAAGCTAGACTCGTTCAGCAAACTGGAGCCGAGTACATTGACGCCAAGGAGAAACCACTCAAAAGTATGGAAGATCAGTACGATCTTGTTTTTGAGATTACGGGCAGCCCATCCGTAGCCCTTGAAGCTCAGCATTTGATAGGTACGAATGGCGTTACATGCTATTTGGGTATCTACAAGATGGAGCAGAATATGGAGGATGCTGGAAAACTGTTTACAGATCTTGTTCTTGGGAACAGAGTTCATTTTGGCTCAGTAAATGCGAACAAGACTTACTTCCAAAGGGGAGTAGAGGATCTCTTGAAAATTAGGAAGAAATGGAATGGTTTCCTCGAGAGTATAATAACTCGCCGAGCGAAAATCGAAGATCTCGAGAACGCCTACAGTCCGGAGAGCGAGGAAGAAATAAAGACTATAATTGAGATTAGAAGTGTCGGCTAATCGAGCCAATCTTCCTCTTTATTTTGAAAACCCCTCGGCGTTCTTTTCTATTCTAACATGGCTTTTCTAGATGATATCGTCATGATCAGTTCCTCATCGAAGACTTTTCCTCATACGAAATGGTTTTAGGAAAAAACAGGGCTTCTATTAACTTCAACTATATCTCTTATCCATAAGGAATAATGTTTCTGCAGAAGCTTTGATTTTTTGACCCCTTGACCGTGGGATTCCACGAGTGGGGGATTATTGGATATTACAGAGGTTTGTCTAGATATCGGTTAAATGTTTGGAACTGGTGTTGGTAAGCTACCTTTGAGAAATTACGTTCCAAGAGTAAAGCAACCACGCACGGTTCTTTCACTTCAAAACTTGAGCGGATAACAAAATGGTAGACACGGTAGCGCTGTTGACGATGACGACGGTAGCCTTGGGCTTCCTATTTGTGAGTCTAGCTTTTGGTTCGGGGATCTCCAAAGTCAATCCTCTGGCATATGCGGGGATCGCGTTGCTAATTGGCGCGTTGATGTGGTTAGGCGCAATATTGTCTTCTTCGACTCTTGCCTCAATTCCCTTCTTTGTCTCTTACGTATCTATTTTCCAGCAAGTTGCCCCAACTAGCCTGCTTCTTTTCGGCAACCCGGTCCTAACTGCAGTTTTTTCGATAATTGGAATAATAGAGATTGGAATGCTCGGTGGCTATGGGATAGGGAGATATTATAGGAAAGTCGTTTCAGAGCCTGAAACCGACGAAGATCTTTTCAGCCGTCGTCCCAAACTTTTCAATCCAGCTAGACCAGAGTTTGTTCCATCTTACGAGAATCTTGGAAGAGAGGAACTATCTGTCCAGAATCCTCCGCAGAGCATCGAAGTATCAAGCGACCCAACATTTCTAAACTCACCACTAAGCTCGGACGAGCGGACAATTTCTCAGCTGTTGCTTTTCGGCGGTGTAGCGGAAATCAAGCCAACATTAGACAACAAGAGACCCGAGGGATACTACTTCGAGCAGCTTCAAAACCTCGATTGGGACACAAAAAGACAGGCTGCCATTTTAAACGCGCTCACAAAGAGAGGTTTCCTCAACGCAGTCACGAAGGAAAAGATCCTGCATTGCAGAAGCTGCAACTCGACGAACTTGGAGTTTAGAGGAGCTTGTCCCGAATGCGACTCTCTCGCCCTCTCAAAGCACAAGGTAGTCGAACACTTTTCATGCGGCATGATTGAGAAGGAGTCAGCTTTCCGAACTCCGAACGGTGATCTTCTATGCCCAAAATGTAACAAGAAGCTAGAGCTGATTGGCAATGATTATCGTAGTCTCGGCCTGATGTATGTTTGCCAGAACTGCGGAGCTCTAAGCAAGGACCTCTCTCCTAGCCTGAAATGCAGAGATTGCGGCTTTGCTACGACGCCGGATGAAGAAAAAGAGCAGTTTGTGTTCGCTTATACGCTCAATTCTTCCATGTTACAGAAATTACGTCAACATATCAAACCAATCGAAATCGTTGTCAATCACTACAAATCGCAAGGATACATTGTTTACTCTCCCTCGTTTGTAAGAGGCAGATCAGGCACGGAGCAGGCTTTTGATATTATGATCTTCAATTCAGGAGATAGGAAGGAAGGCGTAGATCGTTCTGGTCAACTCGAAATAGGGAAGACCGTTGCAGATATTCTAGTTTCGAACAGGCCGATAGAGCTTGAGGACATAACGAGGGAATTCGGGAAGATCAGCGATGTCAACTATTCCTCGATTTTGTTCGCTGTGCCTTCTCTATCTGAAAAAGCGCAAAGCTACGCATCCGCTTACAATTTGCGGATCTTTGAGGGAAGAACGATAGAGCAGGCTCTTGCAAATGCGAGTCGAAGCCTCGTCTCAACTAACAGAGTGGCGACTCAGCAATCTCAACCGACTTTCGCTCAGTCAGGCAGCGAGTAATTTTCGCAATAGGCTATTTTGCCGACGGCGAGATTTTGGGGTCAGAAATAATTGAAGGCATCGGTTTTTTTTGCCGTCTTGGCGCTTGTCGCGCTCGGATTGACGGTCTATGTCGCAAGAACCATAGATCTTTACGTTGCCTCGATCTGCGCCTTTGTTGGAGTTCTCTATGTTTACTTCATGTCAAGAGAGGTCCCAAAAAATGGTGAGCCAAAGAAAGTCAGACAAGGAAGTGGTTTGCCCGGCATCATCCTGATAGTCGCGGTTGTGCCCTTTGTCGCCTCAATTATATTGGCTCAATATGGCCTTCTTGGAAACTCGGTTGAATCGTTACTCAGAGCAACTATAATTGTGGGCTTTAGCATTACATTCTTCTTCATTTCATTTTCGATTCCACTAGCATTGGTGCATAAATTGAAAGAAGAAAAACAACCTTTCGATCCAAACTATAGACCTATCGTTTCCGTCTTAGTGCCTGCTTACAACGAAGAAAATGTGATCTCTCGGACGCTCGATTCGCTTGTGAATGCCAAATACGAACCAAAGGAAATAATCGTAATTGATGATGGATCCACAGATAAAACAGGCGTTATTGCTTCATGGTTCAAGCAATTCGGGGTCAAAGTCGTGAAGAAGCCGAATGGAGGAAAAGCTTCGGCCCTAAATTACGGGATGGTCTTCGCTCGAGGCGAAATAATCGTAACGGTAGATGCTGACAGCGTGATCACTAGAAGCGGGCTTGACGAAGTAGTAAAGGCTATGAGCAAAAATAGAATTGCGGCCGTCTCGGGGAATATTAAGGTTCTCAACAACGACAATCATCTGACTCGAGCCCAAGAACTAGAGTACATTATTGGGATTAACATGCTCCGAAGATCCTTAGATCTTTTTGGGGCGGTCATGGTAGTTCCAGGCGCATTTGGCGCGTTTAAGCGATATGCCATAGAAAATACTGGATATTATGACAAGGACACCGTTACCGAAGATTTTGATCTGACTATCAAGGTTCTGAAAGCGTATGGTGCCGTTGGTGCAAGCTCGACCGCGAAAGCCTTCACTGAAGTTCCAGCTAAATGGAATAGTCTGTACAAGCAAAGAATGAGGTGGTCGAGCGGAACTCTCCAGACCGCCATAAAGCACAGGGACGCATTTTGGAATAGAAGATATTCTTATCTTCATTCGATAGTTATTCCAATTCTAGTTCTTTCCTTTGTTATGCCATTTGCAAGCTACGCTGCCATAATCGGCGGAATATTTCTCAGCCTCACGGGGCAGTACTATGTATTTGTGTACATGCTTGGATTATTCTTCCTAATTCAATTATTTGTCACGCTTCTCACGCTGTCGCTGAACGATGACCCAGACTATTCTCTAGTTTGGTACGCCCCTGCATTTGTTTTCGGCTACAAACAATTCCTCGACACAATCAACATCATGAATGTCTTCTCGGTAGCATTCAGGAAAAACAAACAATGGCAAAGAACAGATCGTGTCGGAGGTCTACCCACAATCAAGGTAAAGCAAAGAAATTGAGAGATGAGAAAATTAAGTAGTGCTACGCAAAATAGCTTTCCTTGTTGTATTACTTCGCATCGCCCTTGACATTTTGGCACCGTTTGCTATTCACTCCAACAAAACGAAAGTTTATTCTCAAAATAGACAAGCGAACTCTCGGAATATAGCAGAAGTTGATTATATCTAACTCGGCGAGTTCAACCAATTGTCTTACTGATTCCAGAAGCTCGGTGGATAGTAACACTAAGTCTATCACCACATCCGCTTCTCAAACGAGAAGCTCTTCATCAATAGCCAGCACTCCGCCCACAAGTACCACCGTTCCACAGACGACGGGTACTCAACTTGGACCGCCTCCTCCCTCAACCACATCCACGACCACATCCACTAGAGGGACCAGAACGACTACTACTAACACGACTAGTACTAACACAACTACAACTAGTACGACTAAAACGAGCTCGAGCTCCACGTCAACAACTACGTCTTCAGACTCTAGTACAAACGCTAGTTCCTCCTCAAGCTCAGCGACTGTTGGGACACAAACCGATCGTCGTAGCGTGAATTCGGTTCTCGGTTTGCAAAGCTCGATGAACTCTACAAGTTATACTAGCTGTTCAACTCTCTCTGGCTCATCTTCTTCCGCGTTGAACCCGTTTGATTTGAATGGAGTCAAGTTCGAATCTGAAGCTATCGCGATAGGTGCTGTCGTGCTGGGATCCTTAGTAATCGGACTCGCATACTACAGCCGCGGTGGATTGACGAGATCCTAGTTAGCGACTAGCGTTGATTAGTCTAATGCAGAAAGTGCCCACATTTGTTTCAGAATTAAGTAATCGCGCTGAGATTTTTCTCTAGATCCGAGTAGCAGACTCGAGCATAACTACGCGTGTTCTTTTTCGAGGAGGACGCTCTCCTTTTCTCAAGCTCCTTTGCTTTTGCTCGTTCATTTGTGCTCTTGTTTTCAGCATAAGCGATCTCAGCTCTGAGTCCGTAAGGATTAAAGGCAAAGCGGAACTGCCGGCCTTCAATCCTAGCCTCAGCGTCTTGCCTATTTTTTTGGTCGCAAGGAATTTGATGAGATCCGAATCTGGATGCCCGTGGGCCTTTAGCACTAGGAAAGAAGAAATCAATGTCGAGAGTGTTTCCTTGTCCAGACTGTTGATAATTGAGTAAGAGATCTTCCGAACGGATTTCTTTTTCGATATCCTATCAATCTCTGCAATATCCGCTTCGCTAAGAGGCATGCCACCACAAACTCGCATATAGAAACGGCATTTATTCGTAAAAAGCGTTCTGCAAAAGCAGTCTATCAATGAGAGAAAAGTTCGATGAGGGCGAGTTAATCTTTGGGCATTTCGAAATAATCTTTCATTTTGTATAGACCAAGGTCGCCACAATGAGGACAAATGTGCAAAGTACCCGCTTCGCTTTGGTCAGATGAGAGTTGCTCGAAATCATCCACGGAGAAAGTAGTCTCGAACGATCTCCCACAGGCGCGGCAATTTACCATCATAGCCTTATTCTTTCGGTTGATTGTTTTGTCTGCTTCTTTTGAAATGCCGCTCAAATCAATCGGGATGTTATAGGCGTCTATTTTGTGAGGGTTATTGGAGATTTCTCCTATTGATTCAAAGCCCATTTGGTACTCTCGCCTTTCTTTGTTAATTGTGATGAGACACTGAGACAAAAAAGGAAAACATGTTCGCTTTCCTTTCTTTCTTATGTTCTCGCCAATTCGTCGGCTGGCGTTTTGAAAAGAACCCTGGTGCATTCTTCTTTACAACAAAGATTGCAAAAACAAGCAGCGTCTCAAGTCAAACTTTTGCGGGCGAAATTCTGGTATCCAATCACACTCAAATTTTGAACCTGAATTAGTCTATGCCATTTAGGGCGGATACTAGAAGCGTGGGATAAATTCGATTCCGAGGTTCATTCGTTTTGACCGAGTTGCTTTTGGACTTGTTTTGATTTGGTTTCCTCTGCTCGCGACTGAATCATGGATCCGCCCAAAATGGTGAAGCTTCTTGATTATGCAAAGCTTCTTGCGAAAGAAGGCGACGGCTTCGAAAGAGGAGGCGACTACGAAGAAGCGCTTCCAAAATATATCAAGGTCGTGGATATCCTGCTTCTCCTCGCTGACGCTGCTCCAACCTACCCTGACTGGACCAATTACATTGGGAAGGCAGAATTTTATCAGAAAAGGGCGAAAATGCTGATCACTCGGATTTCAATGACGAGAGACAAGGATGATGTTCCTCGTGCGACGATAAAAGATACCATTTGAAAGTGTCTTTCGATTTCGAAAGGCTCGGAATTCGGAAGCCGATTTACGATATCCTGGTGGTTGCTTCGAGATTGAGGCTGTGGAAACCTATGAGACAATTTTCATGGTAGAGATCTTTGAATTTGGAATGAGAAAACTAAGAGACTGCAAGATTAACTCACGAAACGCGTAAATGCGATTTTGGCAAGGGTGGCTTTACGTCTTATTTCAACTGCGAACGCTACGAATTCGAACTTGAGCATTCGAGGATTTACGATAAAGTCAAACAATCGTTTGAATAATAAATTTGTTCTTGGCTAACGAGGAGCAACTGTTTTCATCACGACAGCCTTCACAATTGTGGGAATAACAATCGATATCCTGTATTCATGGGGTAGAATGTTTCTTGCGCTCCTACTAAGCATTGGCTTCAGTCTTGCTGTCGGCATTTTGGCTGCAAGAAATAAGAGGGCTGAAACTGTTATCATTCCACTTTTGGATGTTTTTCAATCGATTCCGATTCTAGGTTTCTTTCCCATTGTAATCTTCGGAGTTGTTGCACTGTTACCTGGACAGGTTGGAGTTAACGTAGCCATCATAATTCTCATTTTCACGAGCATGTCGTGGAATATCACATTCGGAGTATACGAGGCGGTTAGATCAATACCTCAAGATTACATAGATCTTTCCGAGATAGCAGGTTCCTCTTCGTGGGAACGCATAATCTCCTTGTACATTCCTGCATCACTTGGCAGAATAGCGTACAACACTCAAACCTCTTGGGCTGTCGGGTTGTTCTACTTAATCTCAAGCGAAATATTGACCTTGGGTAGCAAGAACTACACAGCTAACTATGGTATCGGCGTTGCAATAAGTGAATATGCTTCATCCCCGTCTACTTTCAACGACTACATCTATAGCATAATTGCTCTCGTTATTGCTGTCGTTATTTGGCAGTTTGTTTTCTTGCGTGAGTTTTCACTCTGGTCGGAGAAGTACAAATTCGTTGAAGAACCGAGAGGTGCAAGGAAGGATTATCTTCTCAGATTTTATTCTTGGGTTAATCAACGCAGCATATCCAAGCTCTTTTTGATGGCTCAAGGAAGGGGCGTTTCCAGATTTACATCTTCGATTTCCAAATTCAAACGGGGTTTCAAGTATTCGATTCTAATTCTTATTTTGATTTTTGTAGTGTTTGAAGTTGGAGCTTTATTTTTTACAGGTCATGCCAATCTTTCTCATATTCCATCTGCCAGCACAATTCTTACTGACGAAGGAGGAGTTCTGATTGCACTTGCTTACTCTTTTGCGCGAGTCTGGTACGTGTTCTTTTTCTGTGTCGCTGTGGCAGTGCCTGCGGGAATAATCATTGGACTCAGGACTAAACTCTACGATTTTGCTATACCTGCTCTTGAAGTCGTAGCTTCAATTCCTGCTCCCGCCCTCCTGCCTCTGTTTGTTAAGGACGTGACGACTAACGGAGAAGCGATAGCCGCAATCGTGATATTTCTAGGAATGTTCTGGTATGTGATATTCAATGTTATGGCAGGGATTCGAAGTTTACCAGCTGAGATATTCGAACTAAAGAAAGAGTTTCGCGTTGGTGCAATCACCGCTTGGAGAAATGTGTATCTTCCCGCTATTGCAGCTGCTTTTGTAACAGGCGCTATTACGGCTATTGGGGCTGCATGGAATACTCTTATTGTGGCTGAATATTTTGTGACTCAGAACCCCAATGGGACCCAACAGGTTTTGACACAAGTAGGCAATGGGATTGGAAAGACTATCTATGTGGCCACGATACACGGCAATATTCTGATTCTCACTTTGTCTGTGCTTTCCATGACCGTGCTTATCGTCGCTTTCAACTTGACCGTTTGGCGCCGCGTTTATCACTATGTGACACGAAGATACACGTATAACAGGTAAGAGATAAAGGAACAAGTTTTTTGAGGATCTGTCGGGTTCATGATTTTCCATACTCAAAGAGCAACTCGATCTCTTCAACCCCGCTTTGCAAGGCTCAATGCTTCGATCGCTAACCAGAACTTGGCTGCTTCAAAGGATTCAAATGACAAGCTAATGACATCAATTCAAGCGATCATCTCAGTCGAACATGTGAACCTGGATTATCGAAAAGAGAATGAGAAACTGCCGGTTTTGACGGATGTTTCGATGCAGGCGTTCAAAGATGAATTCATAGCTGTTACTGGACCATCTGGATGTGGCAAGTCCTCTTTGATCAGGATAATTGCTGGCTTAAACAAGCCAACAACTGGTGTTGTCAAGTTTCGCGATCAACCAATTACGAAACCGCGAAGTGAGATCGCCATGATCTTTCAGAATTTCGTTCTTCTACCTTGGAGAACGGCTCTTGAGAACGTGGTTTTCGGTCTTTCGAGCAACCACGAATTGACAGAGGATCAAAAGAAAGAGAAAGCATTGAAGGCTCTTGAGGAAACAAATCTCAAAGGTTTTGAAAATGTCTTCCCTGGCGAACTAAGTGGAGGAATGAAGCAAAGAGTCGGGATAGCCAGAGCACTAGCATTGGAGCCTGAAGTTCTGCTGATGGACGAACCATTCAGCTCGCTAGATGATTTGACTGCTGAACACCTGAGGCAAGAAATCTATTCGACTTTGATCAATCCATCCTCTCCCATTCAAAGTGTAATCATGATAAGTCACAACGTGGAGGAAATTGTTGAGCTATCTGACAAAGTAGTGGTTCTCTCTGCTAGGCCTGGCCATGTCGTCGATAC
This sequence comes from archaeon, assembly GCA_029850555.1. Taxonomy (GTDB): domain Archaea; phylum Thermoproteota; class Nitrososphaeria; order Nitrososphaerales; family CADDZS01; genus JASHOD01. The sequence continues at coordinate 15,311 of JARCRS010000024.1, forward strand.
ACTGAGAATCGACATGCCCCGACCGAGAAACAAGAAATCCGAAGAATTCTTCGCATGGGTCGACCGCTTATACTCTCTTCTTGCTTGATAAGAAATAAATCATCGGCAAACATGGTCGGGAATAGACTAAATGATACACATTCATAGTGAATGATATTTGGCGGTAAAGCAAAACCCCTCCAATGGCAAAATCATGAACGGACCCTCCTCGAGCCCATCAATCCCAACCTCAGCTCTTGTGATGCCTGCAGGTGTTAGAGCGGGTCAGGTGATTGGACTCGTGGAAATTACGGGCGGATTGGGATCGGTAATTGATGCCTCACGTCTTGCTGATGAATTTGGAGCCGACCTTTCAACACTGCTCCCGATTCTCGATGGAGCGGAAATGTTGGGGCTGGTTAAGACAGACAAAGGGGATGTATCGCTCACAGAGTTCGGCCTAAAGTTTCAAAAAACTTCGAAACAAAAGATCAAGTTGCTGAAAGATGTTTTAGCAAAGATAGAGCCTTTCAAAACTACTCTAGAGTTGCTGGCATCAAAAAAATCAGTATCTGTTCATGAGATCTCGGATGCGCTCAAGGTTAAAGACATACGATGGCATTACCGAGATGAGATAAACGAGATGGATATCCAGACCATTCTAATCCATTGGGCCATCTATGGTGAGCTACTAACGTACAACGGGAAGAATGGAAAATTTCAGAAGATCTAAACAAAAACGTGTAATTCACTTCCGATGACGAACAGAAGAGAGGATGCGACCGCTCCTATCGCAAGCATCTCCAATCCGCCTTTCCACTTGCGTCTTCCAACAAGGTGTCCCTTCCAATAACCTGCCCCGAACAGGAAAATCAAAGATACGATGATGGAGATCACCAACGCTTCGGATTTCACAGTCAAAAGCAGATAAGGAATTAATGGAACAGACGCACCGGCGACAAACGCTAGTCCAATTGCCAATGCGACTGTCAGAGGATTTTGGAGTTCGGTCTTGTGGATATGTACCTCCTGGGTTAGAAGATCTTCTAACCACTTGCGTTTATCGGAAGTGATTCTTCGGACGACTATATCCGCCTCTTGCGTAGTAAGACCTTTTTCTAAATACAATGACCGGAGCTCGTCTTTTTCCTCTTCAGGTTCATTTTCGATCTCGTTTTGCTCTCTCACCAAGTCAGCTTCGAACAAGTCGCGCTCCGATCTTCCAGCGAGCAATCCTCCAAAGAACATCGAGATTGCACCGGCGAGGGTTACTGCAAGACCAGCAAATCTGATGACACCAATATCGGAAACGGCTCCTCCGAACCCGGCAAGAAAAGCAATGTTTGTTACTAGACCATCAGAAAGACCTAAAGCTACGCTGCTGATTAGACCTCGACCTTTGATATGCTCATGAATTTCCTTCTTGTTTGCTGTTGAATTCGTATCACTCCGACCAAAAGCAGTGCTCTCGCTTTGAGCCTCTCTACCGACTTGAGAAGGATTCCCTTTATCACTGTGCGGTGCATTGGACATTTCTTGCTGAATCGAAACCTCTATCCGAATTTGAACGGGCAACCTATCGGTGATTTTGCACCTTTAGGCTTTGCGCTTCAGATGCTGAGAGAAAAAGACAGACTGACACCGCATCTCTCAATTCCAGCCCCTTTTCTGTCAAAGAGAAAAATCAATAAGCACAAAGAGATATGCCTGGAATCCAAGCAAGAGAGTGAAGGTGAGTGGCAGATTGGGGACTGCAAAACAGATTGTCTCGAATGATCAAGCCAAATACAGGAAGATCCGTAATGTTGGCATGTGATCACGGATACTTTATGGGTCCAACTCATAGACTTGAAGAACCAAAGAAAACGATCCAACCTCTAGTTCACTACTGCGATGCCCTAGCAGTCACCAGAGGTGTCCTTAGATCATCTGTTGATCCAAAATGGGATGCCCCTATTATTTTGCGTGTCTCTGGCGGCACAAGCGTTCTCAAGGAGGACTTGAGTGACGAAGGGATCACAACTTCTATGAAAGACGCAGTTAGATTGAACGTATCAGCAGTCGCCTTGTCTATTTTCGTTGGAAGCACACATGAAAAGGAAAGTTTGCTTAATCTTTCGAAACTTGTTGACGAAGGAGAAGAATTCGGGATTCCCGTTATGGCGATTACCGCAGTTGGCAAGGAGCTTGAAAAGCGCGATGCGCGATACCTGTCTCTAGCCTGCAGGCTCGCGGCCGAAATTGGAGCGCATCTTGTAAAGACTTACTATTGCGAAGAGTTCGAAAAGGTAGTGACGGGCTGCCCAGTCCCGCTTGTTGTAGCCGGTGGCCCAAAACTAAAAACCGAAGTCGACGTGCTTGAGCTTGCTCAAAGAGCAGTTCGCGAAGGAGCAATTGGAGTCGACATGGGAAGAAACATTTGGCAAAATGATCAACCTGTTGCGATGATAAAGGCAATTAGAGCCATTGTTCAGGAAAACGCCACACTGAAAGAAGCAATCCAGCTTTTCAACGAAGAAAAAGCGAAGACAAAACTGAGAGAAGAAACAGCGATTTCTGTCTGAAATCTAGAAAGCTAACGTAGCCTACCTCAGTAGCTCCTCTTATTCGACCTACGGACTTATGCGAAAACGGTTCCGGTCGTCCGCATCGATTGTTCCTGTTGCCTTGCCAGAGCTTCCCTCTCTTTCTTTCTGTTAAGAGATCTGTGTCTAACCCTGTAAGCATGCGTCCGTTCTTCCTCTTGCCAGTATGATCGCATGCATTCCTTGTTACGGAATAGGTGATCGAGAAAGTCTTTGTGACGGTATTCTCTCTGGCAAACGGGACAGAATTCCAAACCTATAGAATTATCACTAGCTCTCCCTTTTTCTCGGGAACTGGTCTCAACAGATCTTTTATCGTGTTGGACAACTTGTTGTGTACTCATTCTTCCCACTCACTCCAAAGCATATTATAGATACATACCAGTATCTAAACATTTTCACCGGCTATGGCAATTCTGGGCACGCTCCAGCTGCTTTTGCCTTAAGAATTTATAATGCCTCACTGTCACAAGCGGTGGACTACTATTTGAGCTTCACGCTGCCCGATTTTCATCGGTCAATCGCATCCGAATTCCCCAAGATGTCTTTGCACAGTCTGCAATTCAGGGAAAAATGATTTCCTTCCGCGGCTGTGGCACACCGCTTAAATCATCCGAAGCGAGGAAAGAAAAGAACACAGCAAAGTGGAAGAAGTATTGAGTCAGAATCATGATCAGGAAATAATTCTTGCGCAGGAGCAGGGAGTCATAAATAAGCCGACGCATCTTGGGATTAGAACCGATCTTCAGGGGACTCTAATTCTTACCAACAAGCGCTTAATTTTTGCGTGCAACAGCAATAGTGGCGAAAGTCTCGCGAGCAACGTCTCGTCCAATGGTACTATAGATGATAAAATCGCTCGGGAATCAGCAAGTTTGGGGGAGGACGTTTTTGGACAATCAGCCCCTTATAGGTACTCAGATGTAGAAGATCTTTCGAACATTGCAAGTAATGAGAAGAACCTATTCATTCCGATCTCCTCAATAGTTTCGATATCCGGACACAAAGGTATCATTGGACGCCCTAATCTGAAAGTGACATGGAATGACGCAAGCGGCGAGGTTAAGAACACCGAATTTCAGGAGTCTTTAACGGAAAGAGACAGAAAGAAAAACCTCGCGGATTGGGCCGATGTTACTCAGAAGCTCCGAAACGGAACTCTGTCGCCTCGCGAGCCGTCCAGTTTACCGCAAAGTGACTCGACAGAAGGACGGATCTATCATGTCATGGGCGACATGCAAACAAAAGGAACTTTCGAAATAGAAGAGGAAACGGAGAAGCATTTCGGTATCGAGCTAGAGCCAGACGAGGTCGAGGCAGCATGCGAGAAGCTTGTATCAATGGGATTACTCGATAAGATCCCAGATCCTTCGGGAGATTCTTTCTACAAAAGACGTTCTCCTCTGGGAGAGGATGATCTGTCAAGCTGATTGACGAATTGACTTCGTAGCAACTCTTATCTCGCCAGGATTATTTCTGCGATAACTTTCTTTCACGCTACCGTAGAAAAAAGTGTATCTCGCCAAGAAACAAAATCAGTGAGATATCATGGCTAATAGATGGGTTGGACCAATGGATTCTTCAAAGCCCGCTCGCTTTCAGGATCGGCTCTCAGAACTTTATAGACAGTGGAATCCAAAATCTTACCCAAAACTGCCTCAATTGCAAATTTATACAGGGTGGCCCCGTGATCGAGGACAAAGCTTCACCTCAATACGAGTTTGAGATTGAATCGTTAGTTCTTGGAGCTCAAGACCCGCTGCCTCGCTTGAGAGCCAAGTCGCTATATTTGTTTAGAAAGAATGGCAGACTAGTGCTCTTCGTCTATGGAATAAAAGCCAAAGCTAGCTTTGCCACTCATGAGAAGAAATCGAGTCGGAATACGGCGCGTTAAAATAGAACGTTGGCCGAGCAAATCCTAGAAGACTTTCCAATAGAAAATCTAGTCAGTTACGCAGGAAAAGAGGGTTCCAGGTTCAGAATAACAAAATTGTCAGAACTTAATCTCGAAAGCGAAGGTCCTTCTTCAAAGGGACTCGCTCGCTCAACCCAGCGCATTCAATTTGGCAGGAGATCTAGGGTCGAAAGCTACTGCGACGTGTTTGACGCTATCGGAAGCGGTTTAGAAAAGCCAACGCACATTATGTACAAAGCCAATCTATCTTGGAACGTCCTTGAGGCTCACATCGAAAAGCTAGTACGGAAAGGACCTGGTTATTGCAGAAAGAGAAAACCGAAAGAAGTATCATTTTTCCGGAAAAGGACTCAAAGTTCTCAAAACAATTCATGCTACTCAGGCAAGAATTGGATCTAGTTTCGGAGGATGAAGAATAGGAATTGTCAGAGTCGTATTTTGAAGCTGCGAGCAGAAGGCGCTCTCGCTTAGAGGTGAAGATTTCGATTTTGAAGGCCATTAATGAGGGTGCGACAAGGCAGACCCAGATAATGTACCACTCTAATCTTTCTTGGTCGTTCGCTCATACATTCGTTCGGATTCTTGAGAGACAAGGTCTAATCTCTACAATTGTGTTGAAAGGAAAAAAAAGTTTTATGCTGACGGAGAGAGGAAAGAGAGCTCTCGCTGCATACACTGCCGTCACGACAGAGCTTGATTTGGGTTCGCTTACCGCAGAGAATGTTGAAGAAAAAGAACTCCGTCCGGAGATAAAAGAAGTTCCACGGATCTCGACGAATGACTAATCATTAAGTCTTAGAGTGTTATAGATCTCTCTCTAATTCAAAGGACAATCCAGCAACAAGCGCGGGGGTGGCGGGATTTGAACACGAATTTACTAGTAAAAATCAAATAGAAACGTCCATTTCTCTGGGGACGTCCTAAGCGTAGATGAGTCTAAGACAAGCATGCCCTCGTCCCTGCGTTTTTTTTCAGAATTTAGCCCACGTACATTGCACTTTCAAGACGGGAAAGATTCAGCCCTTTATGAGTTGTTCAGACCTTATTAGGTTCAAATATTTATGAAAAAATGGTCGGCATGGTTTCGCACACCAATATGCGGCAGCGGGACGTTTCCAGCCGCAAGGGACTAGATGGGCAAGTCGTAGACTGGTTGCTTGAGGAAAACCAACCTGCTGTCCGCTATCACACGTTCGTTGATATTTTAGGGCGCAAAGATGGCGACTGGGAAGCCCGAGAAGCATATTCCAAAATTCCCCACAGAGGCTGGGCGAAAGATATCCTGAATCTTCAGAAATCTGGAGGCTACTGGGAACCAACCGAACCTTCGTGGCGCAAAGACGTTCTAGGATGGATTGAATTTCTATATCGGCCAAAATTTGTCGCGACCAACTGGCGCGCGCTCGTTCTAGCTGATCTTGGGCTTACATCAAAGGACAAGAGAATCAAGAAAATTGCAGATCTATTCTTCGACTACAAACTTAGATTAAGTTCTTCGTTTAACTTTTTCACGGAAGAGGCGTGCATAGTCGGGAATACGGCACGCATGCTGACTCGCTTTGGGTACTCTGACGACTATAGAGTAAAGAAATTGTATGACAGACTGCTCGAAGATCAAAGAGAAGACGGAGGCTGGAATTGTTTCAGACCTGACCGAGGAACTCTGGATAACTGGGAGCCCTTGGCCGCTTACGCTGCTCTCCCTAAACAAAAACGGACAAGAAAGATCGAGCAATCCATCGCGAAAGGAGCCGAGTTTTATCTAGAGCGTAAATTGTTCGAAGAAGGAAAGAGCAAGTACGCGCCTTGGTTTAGATTTCACTATCCAAACCACTACTATTACGACATATTGATTGGTCTTGACTTGCTTACGAATCTTGGATACGCAGACGACAAGCGCCTGCGTCCTGCCATAAAGATTCTCAAAGAGAAACGACAAAGCGACGGGACGTGGCTACTTGACGGTATTCATCCGGACTTGGGGCCTGGCGTTGTCGAAAGCGGCTTTGGTATCGATAAGCGGCCCAAGCCTTTTGCGTTGGAGGAAGCGGGCAAGCCAAGCAAGTGGATTACACTCACGGCTCTTCGAGTCTTGAAGAGAGTCGGGGACGCTAGCTAATCCCTTAAAACTAGGAATTACTCGATTATGAAAGAGGAAGAGTAATCTCCCGAATAATGCGTCTGTTGTTAATTGGCTACTCGAAGAAAATCAGCCTTCAACTACATACCTTACTCTAACTGAATTACTTGATGGTAAAACATGAATGCGGGGGGTGGGATTTGAACCCACGAACCCCTAAGGGACGAGGTCTCTTATCCCGAAATTCTTTGAAACCTAAGCCTCGCGCCTTTGACCAGGCTGGGCGACCCCCGCTTTTGAAGGAACGTGAAAAAGAGTATTTTCTCTAGGCTTTAAAGAACTATTCCAAGGTATGAAAAAAGTAGTTCAGAAACTTAGCTCACTAGAATTAAATACAAACTGTCCTTCTCGAAATTAAATGTTAGCTAATTTTTTTGGAGCTGGTCCTCAAACAATTGAATTACGCGGACAATGTCCTCTCGATAATCGGCAATACCCCTTTGGTCAAACTCAACAAAGTTACGGTGAATTTAAACCCTCTAGTTCTGGCGAAGCTTGAATTTCTAAACCCCGGAGGTTCAGTGAAAGACCGCGTCGGAATCGCGATGCTTCGTGAGGCGATCAATAGAGGCGAGGTCAAACCGGAGGGAACAGTAGTCGAGCCTTCCTCGGGCAATACCGGGGTCGGCCTCGCTCTTGCGGGAATCGTTCTCGGCTTCAAACTAGTCATAACAATGCCTGATAAAATGAGTAGCGAAAAGAAGAGACTTCTTGAGGCGTACGGAGCCAAAGTAATCGTTTGTCCAACAAATGTTCCACCTAATCATCCCGAGAATTACATCGAAGTTGCAAGAAAGATTGCAAGCGAGACTCCCAATTCATTTATGCCAAATCAGTATTCCAATCTAGCGAATCCGAAAGCTCACTACGAGACAACTGGGAAGGAAATCTGGCAGCAGACGGATGGGAAAATCACTTGCTTTGTCGCAGGGATAGGAACGGGGGGCACTATAACCGGAGTTGCGAAATATCTCAAAGAAAAGAATCCAAATGTGCGTGTAGTCGGCGTTGATCCGGAGGGATCGGTATTCCACGATCTCTTTAGAGGAATTGATAGACCTGGAACCCGAGTCTACAAGATCGAAGGGATCGGCGAAGACTTTCTACCGAAAACTACAGATCTTAGTCTCCTTGACGATGTTATTCGGGTCTCGGATAAAGAATCTTATCTGATGGCGCGAAGGCTAGCAAGGGAAGAAGCTCTCTTAGCAGGGAGCTCTTCGGGCGCAGCCGTAGTGGGCGCATTAAAAGTCGCGCAAAAACTGTCAAAATATGATATTGTTGTGACACTGCTCCCAGATCGTGGCGAGAGATATCTTACAAAGCTCTATAATGATGACTGGATGAAGGAAAATGGATTCCTCTGAAATTGGCAAATGATGATCGTGAAGACTGGAACCGTTACGGATTTTCAACGAAAGCTGTCCACGCAGGTCAAGAGCCCGACATTTTGACGGGTTCAGTTTCCGTTCCGATTTACCTAACGAGTACTTACGCACAAGAATCTCCCGGAGTTACGAAGGGATTCGAATATTCTAGAACCGGCAACCCCACAAGACAAGCTCTTGAGAGATCAATAGCATCTCTCGAGAGCGCCAAGTTTGGTCTTGCCTTTTCGTCTGGAATGGCCGCCATATCTACTATTGGAAACCTGCTTCGGTCAGGTGATCGCATTCTAATATGCGATGACACTTACGGTGGAACCTACAGGGTCTTTACCAGAGTATTCAGCAAATTTTCCATAGGAGCGGATTTTGTAGATGCAACAAGATTAGACGTGCTTGAAAGTGCCCTAAAGAGCAAACATTACTCTTTCCTCTTGATCGAATCTCCAACGAATCCAATGTTGAAAGTGATAGATATCGAAAAATCATGCGAATTGGCTCATTCTAACGGTTCTAAAGTGATAGTGGATAACACATTCACTAGCCCTTATGTTTCAAATCCCTTAGCGATGGGAGCGGATATAGTTGTCCATAGCACGACAAAGTATCTCGCGGGACATTCTGACATCATAGGAGGCGCAGTTGCAACAAACGACAGTCAACTACATCAGGATCTAAAATTCCTTCAGAATGCAGTTGGGGCAGTACCTAGTCCGTTTGATTGTTGGCTTGTATTGCGCGGAATTAGGACTCTAGCATTGAGGATGGATCGCCATTTTGAAAATGCTTTAGCACTGGCGCAATTTATTCAGAAATTGAAAGAAGAGGGCCGAGTTAAATCTGTAAATTACCCTGGGCTCCCGGATAGTCCTTTCCACAATCTAGCGGCAAAACAGATGAGAAACTTTGGCGGAATGTTGAGTTTTGAAATGAACTCAAAAAAGCAAGCAGTATCTTTTACACAACACTTGAAACTATTCACTATCGCAGAAAGTCTTGGAGGCGTCGAATCTTTGGTTGAGCTTCCTGCGATAATGACTCATGCTTCTATTCCTGAGCAAGAAAGAAATGCCAAGGGCGTCACAGATTCATTAATACGAATTAGCACAGGGGTGGAAGATAAACAAGATTTGATAAACGATCTAAGGCAGGCTTTCAAGGCCGCAAGTTAGAGTTATCTTTGCTCCCGACTCTCCTATCTTCAAAGAAAGAGAAATGGGGAAGAAGATGACTTGATCAATTCGCTTGCAAAGGAGATGAGCTGACTAAGAAACAAAGACACACTATTTCCCTGATATTGCGTTTCTCGTCAGTTTCTTGAAAACAATGGCTTTTTTTACTGAAGTAGTATGTCAATCGCGGTTTTTTTTCTGTGACCATGAAAGAGGACTAAATTTAGGCATAGTACAAACAATGGCTATATTCCTGATAGTATGTAGCGCGCTAAATTTTTTTACGACCATGAAAGAGCCTCAAAAAACAAAGCAATAGCAATAACGAGTCCTTGAAGAGAACAAAGATGATTGCAAAAGCGTATTGCCATGGATAAGAGGGATTGAGAGGAAGGAAAATAATGGAAAGAAAGTGCTTCGGGGTTGAAGCACCCTCATTTCC
>JARCRS010000025.1 GCA_029850555.1 archaeon
ATTGAGATAGAGATAACCTGCGTCAAGAGAGGCGTACTGCCCTTCTTGGGACACGGTCATTGCGATCGTGACGACGCTCGTATTCTTTGGAGCCGTGAGCTGGGTGACCGCAACGTACGCTGCGACGGCAATTATCACTACTACTACCACAACGATTACAATCTTTCCACCAGTTGTTATAGCCTGTTTCATTTTGGAAGATCGGGACAAAGGTATCTGACTGGTTGTCCTGTTACCAGATAATACGCTTTGCTCCATTTTGCAAAAAGAAATTTTTCGGAATATAATATATCTTCACTTCAATTCGGAGTTCTAAAATCTCTTGATGTTTTTATGGCCGCATAAGCTGGCCTAGCGTAAATCGAAAGATTAGCCAACTAAAAATAGCAATTCTGAAATCCCACTAGGTACGATGCGACTCATCAATTGATTGACCTTGGTCTAGAGCTGATCCAAACTATTCTTCAGGGCCTTGTATACGGCGGTATCTATGCGCTTGCGACCTTGGGGATGTCGATCGTCTTTTCTGTTATAGGAGTACTGAATCTTGCGCATGGGGACTTTATCATGCTGGGCGGGTTTGTGGGCCTGCTTGTATCAGAAATTATATCGCCCAACACTTTTGGAATCTTTGCAGTTTTACTAATCTTTCTTGTCGCGTTTGTGTTGATCGGGGCACTTGGCGGGGCATACGAATTTGCTCTGATAAGACCAACTCTCAAAAGGAGTTATGAACAGATTCTCATCAGTTCAATCCTAATCACCGTAGGAACCGCTTTCATCATCGAGAATCTTGGATACCAGATTATGCCTGCCTATATTATTGGCAGACAAACCACTTTTACCATCCCGATTGTTTCATCCAAATTCGCCCTAAATATAGACGGAGTTCCATTGAGTGGAATAAGTCTGATCGCTCTACTCGCTGTAGCTTTTGCGACAGTCTCGCTGTACATATTCTCAACTCGAACTTATGTTGGCAAAGCAATGAGGGCAATTAGCCAGAATTCAGAATCAGCTAGACTCATGGGCGTGAATTTGCAGAGAATCTCTATTCTGACATTTGCTTTGGGTTCAGGATTCGGAGCTATAGCAGGTGTTTCGATCGGAATGACATCGACTCTAAGCCCGGGCTTCGGACTCCCTTACACGATTTCTCTTTTGTCGGTCATGGTTTTGGGGGGAACAAAATCCTATTGGGGCGCTCTAGTCGGAGGGCTAATCATAGGTTTTGTCCAAGTCCTCTTCGGCTCCCCTTATTTCAATCCTCTTACAATCTTGCCTGGCATTCAAATCAATGGTCTTTACTTTTGGGCACCAGCCGTTGCGCTCTTCATTTTGATCATCGTGTTGATGATTAAACCCACTGGCCTTTCGGGACGAAGATCTACTAGCAGAGTCTGACTAGATGAATACGCAATGAACATCCATTCGCTACTCGATCCGCTAAAAACGAGGCCAAAGCTGCTTCTTGCCGCATTTGTGACCGTTGCGATTTTCGGGGCGGCACCAAATTTTCTCGGTAAGTACGAGGTTGACTCGGTTCTTGACACGTTTCTGATCTATGTCATACTAGCGGAAAGTTATGACATTATGGGAGGCTTGATGGGCTACGTTGCCCTCGGAATAACCGTGTTTTATGCCGCAGGCGCTTACCTGTTTGCAATTCCATATTATCTCATGCGTTGGAATCTTTTGGAAGCCTTCCTAGTTTCCACTTTGATCACTGCTCTAATTGGATTACTCGTAAGCTTTCCAATGTTCAGATTGAAGGGATTTTATTTCGCCGTTGCGACTCTAGCTCTATTACCCCTCGGGGGCTACATTGTAACTGATCCCTCGCTTTTCAATTTGACAGGAGGCGTAGGCGGCGTCAGCGGAATAGTTGTTGTGAGCTACCAAGATGCTTACTATGCCATACTCGGATTCGCGGTCTTTACGGTTGCGCTAATCTACGTTATCTCAAAGAGTAAGCTTGGGTTAGCTCTTACAAGCATACGAGAAGACGAACAGATAGCAGAATCTTCAGGAATCAACACTTGGCTACTTAAGAAAGTCGCAATGACAACGAGCGCTACACTTTGCGGATTCGCCGGTTGTCTTTTCGCTTGGTCTCAAGGAAGCGTAGTCCCCTCGAGTATATTTTCATTCAATACAGCATTCATACCCGTTACTTTTGCATTGTTTGGTGGCACGGGGACAATACTCGGACCTATCTTAGGATCTGGCGTTTACAGTATAATAGATTACGTTGTGCGTTCCACATTCATTCAAGGCTCATCCATCTATTGGATCTCCGGATACGAAAGCGCGATAATTGGCATTTTTCTTATTATTGTGGGTCTTTTTGCTCCAGGAGGAATCATGCAATTAAGAAAGCCTCTGACCAAATTTTTCTTTGGCGAACAATCCACAAAAGCGAAAAAATTGGATGTTTCGGAAAGCCACCATTCTTGATAAGTTTGCCTTGTCACATACCTAGGTAAGCCTGGCGGACATGCGCATTATCCAATAGCTCTTTTGCCTTCCCGCTTTCGGCGATTCTACCGTTTTCGAGGACGTAACCGAAATCGCTCATTTCAAGAGATCTTCCGGCATCCTGCTCAACTAGAAGTATCGTGATTCCTTGTGCGCGAAGCTTTTGAATTGAATCAAAGATACTGTCAGCAAGTTTGGGCGAGATTCCTGCGGATGGTTCATCTAGCAAAAGCAATTTCGGATTTGCCATCATCCCTCTCCCGATAGCAAGCATCTGTGCTTGACCTCCTGAAAGTGTTCCGGCCATTTCCTTGCGTTTTGATTCTAGTGCTGGGAAAAGCGAGTAAACTTTCTTGAGATTATCAGAGTGATATTGTCTAGCTCTCTTTGTGTAAGAACCCATCTGCAGATTCTCCAAGACTGTCATATCGGGAAAAATCTCCCTGCCCTGAGGGACGTAGACTACGCCCTTTTCGACGATTCTTTCAACCGGAATCTTGGTCAAAGTCGTGCCATCGAAAGATATAGTGCCTGAAACTGGCCGAATGAGCCCGGCTATCGACTTTAGAGTCGTCGTCTTACCCGCGCCATTAGATCCAATAAGTGATACGATCTGGCCCTCGCCTACTTCGAAAGACAGATCCCAGAGTACCTGAATATCTCCGTAACCTGCCTGCACTGAATCAATTTTCAGATTTGGAATAAGACTCACCGAGATAGACTTCTATTACTTTCTTATCTGAAAGGACCTCCTGAGGAGTACCAGACGAAAGTACCTCTCCAGAATGGAGCACAATCACTCGCGAACAAACGGAACTAATAACTTTCATCACGTGTTCTACGATCAGAATCGTCATGTCTTTGTTCGTTTGTCTTAGGGTATTCATTAGCTCGACAAAGTCGCTCATCTCTTTTGGGTTCAAGCCAGCCATCGGCTCATCGAGCAGCAAAAGTTTTGGATTTCCTCCAAGAGCTCTACCCACTTCGACCAATTTTCGTTGCTCGATAGGCAAATTCTTTGCAAGAAGCGACTGCTTAGATGTTAGATTTAGGAAATCAAGAATCTTGTCGATTTTCTCCTCTTCATTATTGTGGTCGATGCTTCTGCCATAGCTCACACCTACCGCAATATTCTCTCTGACGGTGTGATTTAGAAAAGGGCGAACGCTTTGATACGTTCTTGATATCCCAAGCTTGCATATCGAATGAGGTTTCAGCCCACGAATGCTCTTTCCTTCAAAGAGAACATCACCCGAAGTCGGTCTTTCCAAACCTGTTATCAAATTGAAAACAGTTGTCTTTCCGGCTCCGTTCGGTCCTATCAATCCTAGAATTTCATTTGGTTCGACTTTGATTGCGACGTTCTTGACTGCAAGTACGCCTCCGAATTGTTTTGTCAATTCGCGCGTCTCAAGTAGGGGATCCAATAGCAGTCAGTCTCGATACTACTCCAATACATCAAGAATATTGCTATTTCGCCATCACGCTGGTCGTAACATCGACCTCTCCGAGAGCTTATGTTTTCTGGGTATCAAATCTTGACAATTTGAAAGAAGAAAGATCAAACTCTCCTCTTTCTTCGAGAATTTCTTCTGCGACTATTTTGCCTATTACACTTGCAAATTTGAAGCCATGGCCTGAACAAGCGCTCACAAATCTCACATTGCCATGCTTTGGATGAGTATCAACGAGAAAGTTTCCGTCAGGTGTGTTAGTGTAGATGCATGTAGTTGAAGAAGCAACTGACCCGTTTGCAATTGGAATCCTTCGCTCTAGAAAACTCCTGATAGCTTGCTCATCACCTTTAGTAATCTCTCTCCTTATGTCAGCTGGTTCTGTAACAATAATGCCTCCATGATGCTTACCGACCTTTAATCCGCTTCCCACATCCGGCGTTCCATAGAATATTTGACTCGATGATGAATCGCTCTTTTCTTCAAAAATGAATATGGGTATCTTGTTCGATGATAAAAGATCGGTCTTCATTTTGGGGTTCATCCAGAAAACTGTTTGCCGTTCGATGGAGAGTGGAAGCTCTAACTCTGGAAGCAAGTTACCGAGCCAACCCCCAGCTGTGAAAATGATCGAAGCTCCTTC
>JARCRS010000026.1 GCA_029850555.1 archaeon
GATCCTACCACCATAAAGACTGAAGCGTAAAGTATCCGTGCGTTTGATATAGGAAGAAGAAAGATACTCGGTAGATCCATGAGTGAGCTCTCCTTATTTTAAATGCTCTTTATCCCTTATAGTTAAGATAAAAATGGCCAAAGCTTTGTAATTTGAATAAGCACTTAGAGAGTCATCCTTACTAGCCAGAACTTACTTTCGATTTTCAGCTTAACATTGCTTATTTGACCCTTTGGAAGAGCCTTTGAGGAGCGCGTTCTCCCATACACGGGTTACGACTCGACTATTCAGCCAGTAGGAGTTATTCCCACGATTAGATTGTACACGTTGTACCTGTTGACTTTGACCCCAAAATGACTTTACAGGTCTCGTTTCCTTTGCTCAGCACATTGTCTTGCGAGAAGCATATCTAGATGGAACCATTGCTTAGTTTTCAATTCACCTTGCAAGCAGAGCAGAAAATCAAGCAAGAGCCTAAAGTTTGCGAATGGTGCGGCAAATTTGTCGTGCTAGTTTCGGCCAGATTTCCCGTGGAAAGATCAGTCAGAAAGGAATTCGATTTCTACTTGGACGAGAGAGGGAGATTGGTCAGAGATGAGAACGAATTGTTCCTCATTTCTAGCGAGCACAAATGCAAAGTTACTTGTTCTGGTTGTGGCAAGCTTGTCATAATCGACAAAGGAAGACTGTATGAAAGGGCTTCCAAACCCATAGATTCGGCACCAGAGATTGGGCAACCACATGCCTGTTGAAGTGTTTTAGGTGGCCGGTTTCACAAAGGCACAGTGATTTTTTGGACCAGGGAAAAAAATCAGGGGGAGAGCTAATGATCCACTGCTCTCAGTGCGGGAATCTTTTCAAACTCGCCGACATTGTTGCCCACTGGAAAGAAAAGCATGGTTACCAGATACACGGCCCAAATCGTTCTAGTACCAGGTCGTAAAGATGATTGTTTATTGAAAA
Organism: archaeon; assembly: GCA_029850555.1. GTDB lineage: Archaea > Thermoproteota > Nitrososphaeria > Nitrososphaerales > CADDZS01 > JASHOD01. The sequence goes on from JARCRS010000026.1 coordinate 964, forward strand.
AAGAATATCTTTCAATTACATTTAATTGATAGAAGCTAATTCGGTTTCAGTAACTTGGTCAACAGAGCATCGAGAAGAACAAGATCGCGAAGCAAAGTCCCAAGATCTAATTCGGCGAAGTCTACTAGGCGTAGCCCAAATAACCTAGTTTCGGATCTTAGAGCCAGTCAAGTCTTAGATTCGAGAGGCAATCCAACAGTCGAAGTAGATTTGTTCACAAGTGGAGGTTCATGTGGTAGGGCAATCGTTCCATCTGGGGCATCAACTGGAATCCATGAAGCTTTGGAACTGAGAGATGGAAACAATGCAATCTATGGAGGCAAGAGTGTTTTGAAAGCCGTCGCGAATGTAAATGAATTGATAAGACCAAGGGTTGTGGGAGAGGAATGCACAGCTCAGAAAAAAATTGACAAAATAATGGTCAAACTTGATGGTACCCCACACAAATCTAGATTAGGCGCGAATGCGATCTTGGGAGTTTCTATGGCACTTTCTAGGGCTGGCGCTTCTTCGAGAGGCGAACCTCTTTACAGATACCTTACTCGAAGAACCAAATATAGACTTCCAATCCCTATGATGAACGTAATAAATGGGGGAAAACATGCGGGAAACAAGCTCGCAATACAGGAATTCATAATCGAGCCAGTCGGCGCAGAAACGTATGGTGAAGCTCTAAGATATGGTGTCGAAGTCTATCATTCTCTCAAATCAGTTCTCCTAGAAAAATACGGTCCATCTGCTATCAATGTAGGCGATGAAGGGGGATATGCGCCTCCGCTAGAATCAACCCGGGACGCTTTGGATGCAATTCTTGTTGCGATTAGAAAAGCTGGATATAACGAAGCTCTAATTCGATTAGGTATGGATCCAGCTTCATCGAGCTTCTATGACAAAACCACTCAGAAATACGCAATAGATGGCAAGACTCTTTCGGCAGATGAGCTTGAGGATTTCTATTCTGATTTGGTAAGTACCTACCCCCTTCTTACTATTGAAGATCCATTCGACGAAGATTCTTTCTCTGATTTTACAAGAATCACCAGAAAGTTTGGAAGTCGCATCAAGATAATTGGCGACGATTTGTATGTAACAAACAAGGAAAGGATTTCAAGAGGAATAAGAGAAAAGGCAACCAACGCGATCTTAATCAAGCTGAATCAAATTGGCTCAGTCACCGAGACTTTCGAAGCAATCTCGATGTCCAAAGAAGCTGGGTTTGAGATAATCGTTTCACATAGATCTGGCGAAACAGAAGATACTTTCATTTCACATCTTGCAACGGCCGTAGAAAGTACTTTTATTAAGACTGGAGCGCCTGCGAGAGGAGAGAGGACTGCGAAATATAACGAGCTCCTAAGAATAGAGAACGAACTCGGGACCGATGGATCAACGTATGCCGGTCGCGCTTTTGCTTGACTCCAACATCCATCGCAAAAAAGGATGAGAAATCAAGAACATGCAGACAAGCTTTTCCGATTTGAAATTCTTACTTTATGAGGTGAAAGCTGATAAAAGCTATGGACTAATTTCGATCAATAGACCTGAGGTCATGAACGCTCTAAACCTTGAAGTGCGAAAAGAGCTTCTCAAGGTTCTAGACGGTGCAGAGAAAGATGATTCTGTGAGAGCGCTTGTGATAACAGGTGTTGGGGATAAGGCATTCAGCGCGGGTGCCGATATCAAAATGTTTCAGACAATGACCCCGTTTCTCGCAAAGGAGTACTTGAAAATCACAAAAAGTGCCTCAGACAGAATCGAAAACTTTCCCAAGCCTGTCATAGCAGCAGTAAATGGCTATGCAATCGGAGGAGGACTCGAACTTGCCATGTCTTGCGATATCGTAATCGCATCAGAAGAGGCGAAATTCGGTCAGGGCGAAATCAACGTAGGGATAATACCCGGTGTGGGAGGGACCCAAAGACTCCCAAGATTGGTTGGGGTCAAAAAAGCCAAGGAAATGATTTTCACAGGCGACCTGATAGATGCAAAGTCAGCGTTTGAGATTGGTCTTGTGAACTCTGTTGTAGCAAAGGCGGATCTGATAGAGAGCGTTGAAAAGGTCGTTGCCAAAATCGTGACAAAGAGCCCTCTTGTCTTGAGGTTAGCGAAACAAGCACTAAACAGATCGGTTGCTGGAATAAAGGAGGGTCTCGACTATGAATCTGCCTTGTTTGCTCTGTGTTTTGCTTCAAAGGACCAAAAAGAAGGCGCAAATGCATTCCTAGAAAAACGCAATCCAAAGTTTCATGGTGACTGAGCACTCCTCAGCGCTCTAAAGTCATATTCGCTCTTTATTTTCGAAGAATGTCAACAATTGCCTAACTGAGAAATGAAGACGAACCAAATCGTAACCTGAAGAAAACTAGTGTTTTCAACATATTGCCATTCTCTGCAGTCTCGCTACATACTGAGCGCAGAGAAAAGCCATTGCGTTGTTTTGGGTCTCCGCTCTAAAGCGTTTTGAATTCGGATTAAATACAAATCCAAAGATCCCCTATGATCCTCCTATCTACATACGAGTATTCCAAATAGTCCTTGCTCGTTTCATCTCATAAAAACTGGTTAGAGCATTGCTTGTACTTTGAGAATCGTCGTCTGATTCAAATTGATATCATTGGAATTGATAGATACTATTTGAAGGGCCCTAGTTCTATTTTCCACACAGGCGCAGGATTAGCAATTGTTTGTTTATTGCTTGTTTGTACTTCGTTTTTCCCCGTCTTTCAATGATGCGTTAGAAAGCAATTCGAGAAATTGGATTTACTCGCTAGCTCTTGTGTATATTCGAAACCTGCAGATGCCCTTCTCCTTCGAAGCGCACCTGAGTTCTTGAGCCTTGTACGCCCCTCCTAGCAACTGAGAAGCCGCACCCGCTAGAACTCCTGCTAGAAAGTGGCAAGATGTAGGGCCGATATCTTGTCTTCGTATGATGAAAGGTGATTCTTCCACGATCACTTCGCTATTCTTTTCATCGGTTATCTTGACTGAAAGTTTTCCCCAACCCGCCAAATGAGCTAGTTTCTCAAAAGCCTCGATCATTTCATCACGCGACAATCCTAACTGGGGAACTCCCTGCACAAGCTTTCTGCCATAGCCTTCTCCCATTCTATACAGTATTATCGCTGCTCCACTTTGAAATTGATCATAGAGCGCATCACACATAGAGCGATAAGCTGAACAGCTAAAAATTATCACGCGGCGATTTGAGAAATTGTCTCTTAGGACACCCTTCTCGTCTCGGTGAACAAGCCCAACGTCTTCTGAGAATTCTACAGACCCCACTCGGAAAATCTACCAAATCTAGTTTATCGAGATGTACGTCACTTATTAAGATGCTTTCCTCATTGCAATAAATTGCACTCGAGAGAGGATATCTCTATCAAACAACAGCTAATTAAAACGAATCAGGAATACACGTGAGTGATAAAACTGGATACCTAATGAACAATATAATATCTAAGAAGAAAGTGGCTTCCGTCCCCCCAACGTCTGCATGATTGTTCGAATAAACCTTTTCACGGAGCTCTACTTTACTCGGGTAAGCGACTTATTTTAAGAAAAAAATTGAATCGAGACGAGCTAATCAAAAAGAGACAATTCCAATATGCCAGACAATATCACTGAAGAAGAACATGAGGTCAAACTGAGTAGGCTCGAGCGAAATTATCTCTTGAGCAAAAGACTTGGCAGACTTGCTACCGTGAGCAAGTCGGGCAGACCTCATGTGGTACCAGTAATTTTTTCTTTGGGAAACCACGATCGTATCGTAGTTTCTGGCGCAGGTTTTGAGAAGAGTTTCAAGTTCAAAAACATGAAAGAAAATCCTAATGTTGCTTTTGTTGTGGACAGCGTGAAACTATTGCCCTGGACACCCATGGGGGTAGAAATTCGTGGCAAAGCCCGGATAACAATAATGGGTAACGCACAGAAGGGAGTCGAAATCATCGCTACGAAGAAGGCAAGTTGGGGCTTAAGCGAGGAAACCGTTACGTCAACACAGACAACCACAACCGAAGCTTCGTCTACATAACATCCGTTCGATTAGTATGGTTATTCTGTACTACGGCGCGAGATGAGTTCGCTTCAAGCTTTTTCAATAACTATGATCGTATGATCACTAAGATATCTCGCATGACTACTATTGACATTTTGAAAAAGGCAACGATTGATTCAGTTAGCAAAACCCACAAGTCAATCAAGGCAGAAGGAATTGACACGATCACGGGAAAGTTGCAAAGAAGAACTTTCCAGTACATTTCAGATAAGGTTCTTGAAAAGGCAGAACAGTATATTGGAAGAAGAGATCCTCTCGTAATAGAAGTTGACTCAGGGACAAAGACAATAGATATTCGCGTCGATCGCGAATATAGAGAGGGAAAAGAGGCAACCATTACCTCACCACTTTGATTCATAATGAAGCTCCATAGCTAGAGCATCCTTTCCTATACCATAATAATTGGGAATCGTTCTAGTTCTCTGGAATCCAAACCTTAGATACAGCGCGATGGCCGACTTGTTATCTGTTCTAACTTCTAGTCCTATCCCCTTACAGCTTTGAAATATCTCTTTCGTTTGGGAAATCGTATCTTCCAACATTTTCGAGCCTACACCTTTTTTTCTTGAGGCTGGATCTACCGCGAGTGAAATAAGATGTGCAAATGTCTCTTTGTCTTTAGTTTCGGCTTTCGCAATCGAATATCCAATTACTTTGCTGTTGAAAGATGCGATCCGAAAAATTCTGTTCGAGCTCAAATACAAAGCCCAGAAGACCATCGGAGAATAAGGATCGTCAAAAGAAACATCTTCAATCCGTCGGATAGCATGTAAATCTCCGGCCTTACAGTTTCTTATCAAAAGATCTTCTGTTGACAAAGGACTTCGATTTCTTCTACTGAGATCAGCATTCCTAATCAAAAACAAGCTCTCTTTTATTGCGGACTTCCTAAATACACTTACTCACTTTACTCAGACTAGTAATCTCTTCCCCCTTCCTTCATGCCCCAAAACCTAAAACCTAGAATATACAAGGTTCTATAGAATAGCAATGCGAGTTTCAAGAATGTTGTTGATCTTGAGCATCGTCTCTTTAGCTATAGGCGTTGTTCTTTCCATTTACTATAACTCACTTTTTCTGTTCATATTCCTTCCATTTGGATTCGGATGGGGATTCTCAAACAAATCGGAGCACGATAAACGCGAGAAGGACAACAGAGGAGAAATTAGAGAAAGAGATTAGCTGTCGATTTTGATCAAAATCAGCTACTTTCCTAACAAAAAAAGAGTAATGAAGCATTGAACGAAATAAGAGAAACCCAAAAGGAGACACCGACTGATTACCCACCCAAAGCAAAACTTGAAGTTCATGGTGAAAGGGAGCTGTCGTTTCTCTCCGATCTAGTTCAATTGGGAAATAACGGAAACATCTGCGTGAGAATCGGTTCCATTACACCTAGTTTAAAATCGCGAAATGGTTGGCAGTACAGAAAATTAGCCGTGGAAGACAAATCAATGAAAGCGCATCTTCTCATCTCGGAGGCAAAATTCTCTCAATGGGAGATACAAGTCGACGATTGCATTGTTGCTCGGGTAAGGAGTAATGGTATTGACAATGAAGGTAGATTGAGTTTTTTCTTTGATGACTTTCTTGGTCCTTTTGACGCTGCTGCCATGTTATTCTCCTTGAACTCCCAGCTCCATGATTTAAAGAGCAAGTCCAGCGAGCGAATGAAGTCTAGCGAGACAGTCTACCAGATTTCAGCAAGAGAAGCAAAATCTTTGCTAGAACTGATAAAGCTCTGGATTGCGGAAGGCAAACCGCAGCATTACACCAAGTGGTGCCAAATGCATCAAATTGTGGCAACCAATCTCTACTATATGGGATTGGTAAAGAGGACTGCTTCCATGTCGGGTCATTATTATCCTACTGCTGAGGCATTAGAATTCTTTGAAGGGAAGAGAGGATTTCCCAAAAAGAAGGTCTTCATTAAGGACAAGGAGGGAAAGCACCTACCCATCGGAGAAGAGGGCGATATTAGATCCTTTACGGAGTATCTAGCCGACTACTCCGACCGAGATTCAGCGCTCGCCGAATACAAAGAAGCGCTCGATTCCTACAGAAACAAGATAAAGTTGAATCCAGGCTTTCTAGATAGGGCAGCTCACGCCTAAAATCTCTTACAGATTCCGAATTTGGGGAGCAAATAATACCCTAATCATGCACGAATAACACGCTTTTTAAGTAAGAGCATTCTGAGCTCAGAATGAGCTCCTTATGGCCTCAGATTCTGGTATGGAAGAAGAACAAAGTACGACGGGTGAAGAAGAGACCCAAATGGGGGAAATGCAAGGTTCGATGGAAGCTCCGCAGGAAGAAGAAACCGGAACAACCGAAGCACCTATGGAAGAAGCTGCTGCCCCGAAGAAGAAACTTGGCGGTAGAAGAGCAGCTCTTAAGATCGTCCGGGAAAACGTCGAGCGAGTCTCGAAGGATCTTGGAAACTTTCGCAAGTCAAATGAGGCTTCGGCAAAAAGACTCGAGAAACAACTAGCACAGCTGCGTAGTGATATTTCTGCTCTGAAGAGCCACGTTGCAAAGGAAGCAAGTAGAGCTAGAGAAAAGCAGGAATCTCTTTCCAACAAAATCTTGCAGAGATTGACGGCTCAAAAGCCGAAAAAAGCTCCTTCTAAGAAATCCTCTTCTTCATCTAAGAAACACAAATCGAAAGGGAAAAAGTAAACCAAGGACGCGTTACTTTCCCCCCATTCAATTTTTTTGCTAGTCCCAATTATCTGTCTTCATAATGCACTGTTGTTATGCTCTTACGCAGACTTTGAGAATGCTTTGTCGTCCTATACTTTATAGCGTTCAATGTTCTTCTGTTTGAGAGTCTAACTTAGCAAAGATGTTTAGAATTGAAAAACCGTGGCGGCAAAAGGCTACATCTAGGTAGGAGACTTGCAATTTTTCTTGCGGCCTTGTTTCTAATCATTGCTCCGCTTTATTCTTCAATCGCTCAAAATCATTTTGATGTTTTCATAAGTTCTTCCGCGGGGGCCTCGAAGAATCAGGTTGTGGTGATCCAGCTGTACGAGGAAATCGACCAAGGCTCTGCGTCAATGATGACACGGGGTATCCAAGAAGCTACAGCGATTAATGCGCAGGCGATCATAATCGACATGAATACTCCTGGTGGTCTCGTAAGTGACATGCTTACGATAATTAGCTCAATCAACTCATCGAAGATTCCTGTTTACACTTTCGTTGCAACAGGTGCTTCAGCTGCGTCTGCTGGGAGCTATATCGCAATGGCGACTGACAAAATCTACATGAGCAATACTGACACTGTGATAGGTCCTTCGACTCCTTACGTTGTTGGAGGCACAACTTCGGAACAACAGCATATTCAAAATTACTACACCGCATACATGGTGGCCCTTGCAACAGCTCATGGGCGAAATGTTACGGCGGTGACTGAAATGGCAGCAAACAATAAAGCTTTTACTGGAGCGCAAGCAATCCAATATCACGTCGCTGACGGAACTTCTGGGAGCCTAACGCAAACTCTGAGCTTGATCAATGCTTCTGCAGATAGTATTGTAACCATATCCGAGAATCCAAGTGAGCAAACTCTAACTTTTCTTTCTGCTAATCCCACTTTAGACGGCATTTTGATCATTATAGGGATCATCGCAATTGTGCTGGATTTCCTTCATCCAACAATCCTTCTGACGATAGGTGGAGCTGTACTCATCGTTTTGGGTCTGATTGGTGAAGAAGTAATACAGGGACCAAATGGGTATCAAGGCATTTTCCTGCCTATAACGCTTTACATACTTGCTGCCGTGCTTGTAGTTTTTGAAATAAAGACGGGTCATGGATTCATGCTTTTTGCCGGCGTAGTCGTAGGCGCAATTGGGACAGTCTTGTTCGCGTATCAAGTGCCATATGTGAGCCCGAATCCATTTGGAGGCATTGAAATCATTGAGATTGGACTTTTGATAGTTGTTGGGGCTATACTTGGACTATACGCAAGATACATTGGTACTGCACTAAGAAAAAAACCAGTCACGGGTCAGGAGTCCCTGGTTGGTTCAAAAGCCACTGTCCATAGCGAAACACTCGGTCCGGAAGGCGAGGTGAGCGTTGATGGAGTGATATGGCACGCGCGTCTCGCCAATCCAAATGCAAGCCCATTGAAAAAAGGAGACGGCGTGATCGTTACAAAAGTTGAGGGACTCACGCTCGTTGTCGGGTAAGTGGACTTTAACGAGTCAGCATCATTTGAAGCAGCAGATTAGTATCATACATCACGACTAAACTGTGAGGTAGACCAAGTTCAATGATACCTCGTTTAAAACAGAACCGCAACCCATAAAGGAATTGAGAACGTTAGAGCAAAGATGAGATAGACAGCGATCTTCAATGTTCCAGTCAGTTTTCCTTCAAGTTGGCAGTCTTGTGACGACCGGCATAACGGTTTTCATAATCATAATTATTCTTGCAATTTTTCTTTCGGGGCTAAAGATTTTGAAAGAATGGGAAAGAGCTCCCGTTCTCACTCTTGGTCGCTACAAAGGACTAAAGGGGCCAGGACTGATTTACGTTGTGCCATTCATTAGCAAAGTTCCTTACATAATCTCGACTAGGCTTCAGGTTACCTCGTTTAGGACCGAGCAGACTCTAACACGCGACAACGTCCCTGTAAATGTGGACGCGGTGATGTACTTCCAGCCAGTTGAGGTCCAAAAGGCCGTGTTGAACGCTGAGAATTATAACCTCGCCACGCAACTTGCGGCGCAAACTACCTTGCGAGAGACCATAGGCGGAGTGAACTTTGATGATCTATTGTATGAGAGGGAGAAGATCGGCGCATCAGCAAGACAAATCATCGATTCTAAAACAGAGAACTGGGGAGTAAAGGTCACTGCAGTAGAAATCAGAGACATCGCGATCCCTCCCCAGCTTCAGGAAGCAATGTCTAGGCAAGCACAGGCAGAAAGAGAAAGACGTGCCAGAGTTACTCTTGCTGAAGCAGAGTTCCAAGCTGCACAGAAAATGGTCGAAGCTGCAAACACATACTCTCAAAATCCTCGAGCCATGGAGCTAAGATGGATGAACATACTTTACGAGCTAGGCCTTCAAGGTAAAGGTACTACTCTCATGCTAATACCGGCAAACATGCCTGTCGCTGGAACCACTGTAACTACAGGCCTTGTCCCTCCACTGGGAATCATGGGTCTAAGGGAGATAGGTCAAATGCCGCCACAAGGTGGACAGTCTCAGCAAGGTTCTTCTTCGTCTTCACAGCAAAGCTCTGGCGGCTCTTCGTAGAACCGGTCACTTGGAATAAGCAAAATAGTTCCTGGTTCCAGTCCTTTTCAGCTCACCCTTGTTCCAAAGAATACCAAGGGCCTGGCTAACCTTACGACTGGTGAACTTTTGCGACGAAACTTCGTATAGTCTATCTCTTGTTTCGCCAGTAGTCCTTGGCTTTGAGAAAAAGGTTGTTGGAAGTACCTTCGCCTCCAGTTCCCGGATGATGCTAGCAGTTTCTCCTATTCCTCTCGAATGGCGAACCTTTCTAATGCTTGAGACAGAGCGCGGGGCTCTATTTGCCGTTCGCTTTATCCTAGTCTCTGAAGTGCTGAGCCTTGGAAGGAGATGTTTCAGGGTTTGATAACCGATTACTAGATCATCAGGATTGTTGCTTTCGGCAGTCAAAGTGCCGAATTTGGTCTTGTATGAGAGGGTGTATTTCAAAGCGGGCACCACCGAAAAAGATGCGAGTTGCCTAGGATGTTAGCCACTCTTGAAATGCTTTCTATTATAGTCTTTGTGAGGCCGAAATGTACAAACATTCGACACGGGTACACGACATAGCTAGGGATCTTTCCTCGAAAAATTTTGTTTCTTAATAAAGGAAATACAATAGAATATGTATCACGAGGCTAAAGCAATTGCAACGGTGTACCCTCTTCTTAAGTGTTGGCTAGAAAACCTATCCATTAAGGAACAAGGCTTTTTTCAATTGCTCTAAAACAATTGCAGGCTCAAGAAGTCAATCTTGTTTCGCATTTCTCTTCGCCGCTTGTATTTCCTTGTTCTCTCGCTTTCAAGATGGGATAATTTCTCCGCCAGGGTCAGTCACACTCTTGACTCCCCAATAGAGAATTCCGCTACTTCTAGCTCACAAAAAAAGATGCAAGTTATGCGTAAAGTTGTTCGGCCCCAATGCCATATATCCTCTTCAGAGGGTGATCGTTATTCCTTGATTTTTTTCAAGTAGTACAAGCCTTTACTACTACGCTAACGCAAGTACTGCACCGTGAAAGTATGACCGAAGAAGTGTTGGTTACGCGCAAAGGTCAGACTACCATACCGGCGTCCTTACGAAAAAAATACAAAATCTCAGAAGGCACACGGCTGAAGGTGCAGGACACCGGCAGCGGAATCTTGTTCAAGAAAGTTCCTTCGACGATTGAACTAATAGGATCCGGGGCTAAACACGCAACTGTCGAAGATATGAAGAGACGCCTTGATGAGATGCGAAGAGAAGAAAATGAATGACAAAGGGAAACTCATAGGACACAAGGTTTCTTGTTGAGCTTTACTATTCTTCAGATCGAAATCAGCAGGCGCGAATCAAAGAAATATTGCTCAGATCTAAACCAAACTACATGTCAACAGCCGTGCTGTCGGAGATCTATATGCTAACATTGCAAAAGGAAGGGCGGGATGTTGCCGATATCCGATGGAGGTCTCTTGCAAAGGATTTCCGTCTAGTCGATGTTGATCCGCAAATAGCTATCGGAGCAGCTTTAATTAAACATAAACACTCGATGCCATTTGCTGACATAGTCGCAGCAACAGCTAAAGCGCTACACGTGCCTTGCTACACTGACGATCTTCATTTTGAATCCATCGATGGATTGAGTGTAAAATGGATTGAGTAGGCTAAAGGATCATTCTGGGAGGCCAATAGGAAGAAGATTTTTCTTATAAATTAAGCCCAATCGGTTCGGCTAAAAGTCAGAGAGATATTCTCGACAGCATCCGGACGAGATGTCAAATTGCGGGGCTTTCAACTAACCTTACTGAGAGGTACATTGAAGAAGGAAAGAACAAAATAGGGATCGAGGAAAAGCTCAACAAACTAACTCTGCTTGTTTCAGAACTCGTGCAGTCCCTTGCTCCTGAGAGATACGACGAGCTGAAGAAGATACTTGTTAGCTTCTGAGAAGATAAGATGGGCAGGTAAGCTAGTTAAAAGAGGTAAAAGTCTTATTCTTTAACTCTTTTAACTCCTTTACCTCAGAGGGCGGAAGGGCAAACGTAAATGGCAGACACGGGACTTATGGATATTGACAAATCCCCTTTTGTCGAATGATAACTTTTCACTGTACAAAGGTCTTTTCGACAATGAGTAGACAAAAGACAATCGATCTCGAGAAGAGTGTCTACCTTGTTATGAAAGGAATAAATTTAGTGCTTTTCGGGCAGCCTGAGGCCATGTCTCCAAGAGAGAATAAGAAATCAAAAAGAGATTGAAGCATTACATTACAGGAAAGAGTTCCTCGAGCTGAACACCTTCAAAGTAATCGTACATAAGAGGGCAGCCAAAGGTCACTAGAATTTTTGCCGGGAGCAGAACGCAATCGAATCTAAGCCGTAGAGGAGATTGGAGCTTCTCCGTTTTGATGGAGACGTCTTCCCGCTATTTGAGTCCGCTAGCCGTTATTGATCTCAAATGTTTTTAAAATAACGATCATAACAAAAATAACAAAAGACGACAGCCGATGCCAAACCCATTCTCTCCTCAGCATCCCGCGCAACCTGAGTATTTTGTGGGACGAAAAGAAGAGGTCGAATACTTTCGAGCAACAGCACTCAACTCCGCACAACTCAAACCTCCTTCGCCAATGAACTATGCGATCCTCGGAACGTGGGGTCTTGGCAAAACTTCGTTACTCTATGAGCTCAAACAAATAGCCTTGCAGGATTTGAAGAAGGACATCAAATCGGCCTGTATACACTGTCCACTTACTCCACAAGCTGGAAGAAGCTGGCAAACATTCAGCGCTGATTTTCTTAACAATGTGAACTCCACTATCAACGCCACCACAAAAGTCCAGTCTAAGATAGTATCAGAATTAACCAAGTGGCAGCCCGCCTTTAACCTAGGAATTGTTAGCGCACAACGCTCCGGTGCATCGCGAACAACATCTCCCGACATGCTGACCTCTTTGAAGGATCTGTGGAACAAGCATCTCAGACCTTCAGGAATCGATGTTGTTTTCATCCTTCTGGATGACTTTCATTACTTCCCAATCGCGGCCGAAGATTCATCTTATCTAACATTAAGAGCAATCTTCCAAGAGTTAGTCAACCAAAAATGTAACTATTCGCTGATTGTGACCGCGCATTCTGGCCTCTTTACTGAACTAGCTGACATGGCCGAACCATTGCTTAGATTTTTCAAAAGGTTTGAGCTCAAGCCTTTCGTCTATGAAGAGGCAAGAGAAGCAATAGACAAGAGGCTCAATGTTGCAGGAGTACGCCTTAAGGTAAGTGACGACACAGTGAGCTTGATTCTTGAGAAAACAGGCGGTCACCCATATCTTCTCATGTACACAATGTTCGAACTATTAATTATCCTGAAGGGTGCAGACAAGATTGCAGCCCAATCATTTCAAAAAGTCTGGCCACGGATCGAAGAGTCCCTTGGGGACAATATCTTCTCTCAAAAATTTGAGGTAGCGTCTGCCAAAGAAAAAGAAATATTGATCGAGATGGGAAGACTTGAAGGAACTGAATTATCACCATCCGATCTTAAGAATTTCAAAGGTGCTACTGAAATGCTCTCTAGGCTTGAGCGAAAGGAGTTCCTAGTGAAGAGAGGAAGAGGCAAATACACGCTATTTCATCCGCTTTTTAGAGATTATCTGAAAAGAAGAGCAGCTCAATAGTGCGGTATGTGGGAAGGTCAGATCTTTGCCGCTCGCGTTGCGTGCACTATTGTGAGCGCTTATGAAACATTTCCCTGTATCGGATAGGGTAGAGTAAGCTGAAAGAATTTTCCCGTCCAGCAAAAGATGACTCAGGATCAAGACCCTCAGCATCCTTTCCAGTACAAGTTCTCAAAAGGGGATTTCCCGATAGCAAGAGTTTAGCCTTTTATCTACTCTAGTCCTCTTATGCTCCTCCAGCTAGGAGTATCTGAGACCGGCTCATCTTTCATCATTATAACTGTGCTCGAATTTTTAGTTGCGACCCAAAGAGCGAGAGCTAGAGCATATGCAAGATCATCATGAGTGCCGCGCAGGTGGTCAAAGGAATAACTTCCAGTCCTGCTTCGATCCGCAACTATGCAATTTAGGCTTGCAAGAAGATCGATCCAGTCCGGTAGGACTACTGTTCTTCCTTCTAGGGCAAGTCTTAGGTTTGTGAGGACATCTTCTCTTGTCTTTTGAGAAAAGACCAAGCCAGAAGCTGGAAGCTTGAGATCCCTACAATGCGAAACTATTGGACTTCCATTACCCGTAGAGTCGACCAATAGCCGCTGGAAGCCTAGTTTTTTGTGAATTTCTGCAACCTGAAGAGTAAAGTTGGTATAAACATCATAGCGTTCTTGGTCTTTTTGATCATCAATCTTTTCGAGTCCCGTTCCTAATTTCTTCCTGGTATTATCCAAAAACATCTTTTCGAGGACTACGCGGTAGACTGTCTTTCGCTTGCTCGGGTCGTTTGGATCTACAATTCTGTTACGCTCGATCACGACCAAGGCTGCAGGATCTGCTAGCCCGCCTACATCGTAGCCAGCAAATAGCTCTCCGCTTGGTTTCTCCACCTTTCCGGAAAGAAAATTGCAGTAGCTGCACGGTCCTTGCTTCAAGTCGCAGACGTGCACGCAAGA
>JARCRS010000027.1 GCA_029850555.1 archaeon
ATAGTTTCGACCTTCGGAATGTTCTTCACTAACGAACTAAAGCAGCTCGTTAGTAGATAGAAAAAAAGGATCATTTGTAGAACAATAGGTATGTCTGCCGAAGAAACGTCCTGGTTGGAGGAAGTCTAAGAGGAGCCAGACTGCCTAATTCTTGTCAGAGAAGTTCCTCGAAAAGATCCTGAGTCACTTTTCAGATTGTGGATCGAGCCTGACCTTCTCTCAAAAATGGTGGCCGCCGCAAGCGGATTTGATTGAGCCGAAAATTGGCGGGAAATATGTTCTTAGATGGTTCACGCAGAATTGATATTTTCGCGGCAATTTTACGGAGTTCAAACTAGGAAAGAATTTCGAATTGACATTGTCATGGGATCACGTAGATGATGAAAATCCAACAAAGATCGGATTATCATTTGAACAATGAATCATCTAGGTACGCGTGTGAGATTGGTGCACGGAAATTAGGCGCAAAGAATGCCGAACAAAGAGAGAGCCATCTGGAAGGATGGATATTTTATCCTTCCAAGTTGCATTCTCTAAGTTCTGTACTCAAATGTGCAACTAACAAGGGATTCTGTTTTTTCAAATTTCGCCCTAATCGAAAAAGTCTCTTTGAGTGTAGATTGAACTGCACCTTGGAGAAAAGAAGACCATTTGCTCCCCATGCTATGAGCGAAAATGAGATGATGTTTGTTGCCTTCAATCTGATGTTCAAACTCGAATAGATGACCATAAGCTGAGAGTATCTGGAGAAGGTGGAAAAAATCCTCCATTGAAGAACTTCCAACTACCAAGTTCATAAATTGCTTTGAGTTCTTTCCTGCAAAGTTTGCGACGCTTCCAACGACTTCAGCTTCGTCGTCTGAAAGGAAAGCAAGAATTCTACTTAGGGTTTCTTTTGAGATAGTTAAGGCTCCCGTCTTGTCAGCAAAACGATCGAATGTCACGTACTTCCGAAGTGCCTTCGTCGTCACAGCAGTATGAGTAAGTCCGGATTGGTCTGCCTCTTGAGTGAGAATATCATCGATAGAGGGATCCAGTCTAATTGTTCGAGCAATGGTCTGTTTTGCAGGCAATGATCTCAATTTCCAATTGCAAGTTGCCATATTTTAGCGTATTACATTAGGTGCGTTTGTAGTCAATCGATGCTAGAAGAATACTACTGTTAAAATATACCGACAAAATCCTCAGGGCCCGAAGTAAGATAATGGCTGAATTGTTCACAACTAATCGCGATGTTCCTGGAAAAAGCACCGGCTGGACGAAGTTCAAAAATAGGAACCGAATGGAAATAGTGGCAAATCTGCTTTCCATTGCCAAAAACGGGGCACTCAAGACTCACCTTATGTACAGGGCAAATCTCAGCTATCTCATGGTCACGGAGTACTTGGATTTTCTCTGCCGTTCCAATCTAATTAAAGAAACAGTGGACGTTGAAGGAATCACTAAAGTCTTCCAGACTACCGAGAAAGGCCTCAAATATCTTGATGTCTACGATTCGCTTCAATCAATAGTGGGTCTCAATTCTCACAAAGCAGAGTCCAAATCAGATATGTTTGCCTAATCGGAAGTCTATACAATCACCGAGAAAAGGCTCCCATTTGTTAGAGCCTTAAAATAGTAATTTCTTTGGCGCAAAGTATATTATTGCTTTTGACCAAGACAATATGTTTTAGCGATTGTCGACGACGGAAAAACAGATCCAATTACCGGTCTGCTCATCTTGCAACAGACCGATCATGCCGGGCGAACGCGCGGTCAAATTCTTATGCCCGAATTGCGGGGAAGTTTTAATCTGGAGGAACGAGAAATGCCGGCGTTTTTCAAGACCCTATAGATGCGTTAACTGCAGCTACGAAGGACCTTAAATGAAATCGTAGAAGGAATTTTTTCTTCTCTAACTTCAAACAAGTGAATTAGTTTGCCGAACCTTCTGGTAAGAGTAAAGATCATGCCGAAGGAAGCTGAGATAAAGCCACCTCAGATCCTTGAAAGTATCAGGACAAACAACAGCTCTATTGTAGTAAGATCATCAAAAGAGGAACCCATTGCATTTGGACTGGTTGCGCTTGTTGCAGATTTCGTAACTGATGATAAATCAGGTGCGATGGAGCAAATCGAAAATGCGATAAGATCTTCAGATTTGGTTGGAGAATTCGAAGTGCTTGGAGCAAGTAGAATCTCTGTCGATGTGAATAAGTAAAACAATTACAAATTTACATTCAATACACTGCGCATACAAAAACAATTGGCTCCTCAAGTACTTGTCCATGGAAGTTTAAGAAAATGAAATATCCTCTTCGAAACATCGTATACGAGAAAATGAAGGAAGACAACGTGAATACTGACAAGGACCTTCTCGCAGAGCTGCAACGAGACGGCGAGGATATCTCAATGAGAGATCTGAACAAGGTTCTGATGCAACTAGAGATTTTGGGATTAATCACGCTCAGATGGCAGACAAAAGACAGACGACGCATAGAGCTCGTTAAGGTTGGTAGCACTGTTCAGCGCGTTCCCGGCGAGTAAGAAACTAATCCTGCCTTCTAGATTTTGCCAAAAAACTGCGATAAAGCAATAATGTCAATTTCAGGTTCGCGCTCGACCTCGGCGGGCTAGCGCTACGAATAATAGCTCGATAAACCTTCAATTTAATTTAGAAAAAGGAGGAAGCTTCATTCTAGGTGCTTCATTTATGGGGGTAAATCTTAGAGACATTGCAGAACCAAGAAAGATCTCTCTTGATGATCTTAAGGGAAGAACTCTTGCAATTGATGCTTTCAACACGCTTTATCAGTTCCTTTCAATAATAAGAGGCGAGAGCGGAGATCTTCTAAGAGACAGCAAAGGCAATGTCACGAGTCACCTGAGCGGTCTTTTTTATCGCAGTATGAACCTTCTTGATACAGGCATAAAACTCGTCTATGTTTTTGACGGCGAGCCTCCTAAACTGAAACATGCAGAAATTCAAAGGAGGAAGGAAATTAAGAAATCTGCGGCCGTTCTCTACACCCAGGCCGTCGCAGACAACGACCTAGTTGCCGCAAAAAAATACGCGTCTGCAACGGCCCATCTGGATGAAGGAATGATTCTAGACGCGAAGAAACTTCTCGATCTCATGGGAATTCCTTGGATTCAGGCACCGTCAGAAGGGGAGGCAACGGCTGCTCACCTTGCAAAGAATGGTATCGTAGACTACGCTGCAAGTCAAGATTATGACAGTTTGCTTTTTGGTGCGCCCAGGCTGGTCAGAAATGTAACTATCTCTGGAAAGAGAAAACTGCCAAATAGAAACATACGAGTCGATGTCATTCCAGAAACGGTAGTATTGTCTGAAGTTCTTTCAAGAAATGCAATTACTTTAGAGCAGCTAATTGAGGTTGCTATGATCCTGGGAACAGATTTCAATTACGCTGACTTCAAAGGGATAGGACCTGTTACTGCTCTGAAACTTGTCAAGAGACATGGAAAAATCGAGGAGATTCCAGAGCTGAAGGGCAAGATCACGTTCGATCCCCCTGAAATCCGTGAAATTTTCCTTCATCCAGTAGTCGCTAATCCTTCGAAATCTGAGCTTGAAGAGCGACCTGCTCGGAAAGAAGAAGTCTTTGAATTTCTCTGCAAGCAACATGATTTTTCAGAAGAGAGAATCAGCTCTTCGTTTGGCAGACTCGAAGAGAAGAAAAGACTCGAGAGCCAGACTCTTGAGCAGTGGTTTCAATAGACAATTAAGTGACTGCTATCTGTGGCTCGAATTCATGCTGAAGGCCCGTCTTGAGTCTGGCGAGTAAATCTTTGACAATTAAATTGAACGAGAGCGACCCCAGATCAAGCCTGATACAATCGTTGAAACGCGAGAAGATTTTGAAATCCGAGTCAGTAGAGGATGCTCTTCTCGATATAAAACGAGAAGATTTTGTTTGGCAAGGTGAGGAGGCTCTTGCTTACATTGACGAGCCTCTCCCATTAGGAGATACGGGACAGACCATTTCGGCGCCTCATATGGTTGCAATAATGCTCGAGGAAGCAGAACTCTCTATCGGCATGAAAGTACTCGAGATAGGAACGGGTAGCGGATACAATGCAGCATTGATTGCTCATATTGTGTCAAAAGTCTTGAAGAATACAGACGGGCCTTTGGTCGTTACTGTTGAGAGAAATCCCAAACTAGTCGAGTTCGCAAGGGAAAATCTCAGGAAAGCTGGCTATGAAAAAATTGTTCTAGTTGTCGAAGGGGATGGTTCGCTAGGATATCCGCAAGGATCCGGCCAAATGATATACGACAGGATCATTGTGACCGCGGGGGCTCCTTTCATTCCGCCTTATCTTTGTAGACAGCTGAAAATCGGAGGCCTGCTTTTGGTTCCGGTCGGCCCAAATCTATCTCAAACTCTTGTCAAAGCAAAAAAGATTGAGACTAGTGATGGGAAATATGATCTTCGGCAACAAAAACTAATGCAAGTGATGTTTGTCCCGTTAATTGGGCAGAGCGCTCATTCCAACTAGAGCAGCCGCTTAGAACTTGCTTTGCAAAATAGTTCAATGAGCAGGATTTTTCATTTTCATTGCCCGCCAAACTAGGCCCGCAACGATTGCGCCAATAATCGGGCCAGTCCAATCGATGAACCACATATTGTATGTGTTGTATTTCGCAAATATTGCGGCTACAATAAGAGGTCCTGTTGCTCGAGCGGGATTCATTGCAGCACCTGTCAACGGCCCTCCGATGAATACTTCGGCTAGTACGATCAGTCCAACTGCGAGGCCTGCAAGCTGTTGCCCTCTTGACTCTACGATCGTGCCATAGACTACAAAAACGAGGAAGAATGTGAGCACAGTTTCAAGTGCGATTGCCGCTGCCACGGACTCGCCGCCTCCTAGTCCTGGGGCTCCCCAATTAACCGAATTTCCGGCAGCCCGTGGAGCTATGGCCACGAGAGAAAAGGCAGCCAGGATCGCCCCGAATACCTCCGCCACAATGTAAGGGACGACATCCTTTGCGGGAAGTTTCCCGCCAACCAATAGACCGATCGTGACTGCTGGGTTTAAAGCTCCTCCTGAAATCCCGAGAGTTGCCGAGATAGAAATACCGAGACCTATTCCATTTCCAAGAGCTGCGATTAGTAAGGCAACCGCAGGATTAGTGCTTCCGAATACAACGAATGCTCCAACCGAAGAACCCGCTCCAAGAAAGACAAACATGAAAGTCCCAATAAATTCCGCAAGCAATCTTTTTTCTAACGTAGGACTTTCAGACATTCCTTTTCCCACCATCGCCTATCGTGTCTTTATGTCCTCAAGAACGTCGTCCTTCCAGACAAATTTAAGATGTTTTCGAGCGCGTTGCAGTTGTTTTGATCCGAGAATATATCCAGCTACAAGGCTTAGTCCGATAGTTGCTTCGACGTAAGCTGTAGCACGAGTGGCTTTCTTTGAGACCTTACCCCACGATTTAGCCTCATCAAGGGTGCTGCCAGTTAGCCCACCCCAATGAGGAGCGTCAGTCGTGATTTGAAATGCGTATGAATGTCCGCGAGTATAGTCAAGCATTACGGCTGCATCGTTGATGTAGTTTTTTGGAACACCTCCTCCAATGTATATTGAACCTGTCTTTTCGGATTTGAGGACTATTTGCGCAATCTCGTAGTTATCCCTGATCGTATCGAGATGCATTAGATTACGTCCTGCCTTGCGCGCAGCTCTGTATAGTCCAGCTAGACCGATTCCAATCGAGGAATCTGCAACGGCGGGGCAAAAAATGGGAACCTTATACTTTGCCGCGGTCTTTACTATCGAATTCTGGTCGGAGGGGATACGATCCCCGAGAATTTGCATGAATTCGCGAGTAGAGTATTTTCGAGCTTCCATTCCTGCAGCAATTTGCCCTATTGCATCATCTGTCTTTACAAAACCTATCTCATCCACATACGCGTCGTAGATTCTATCGATATACAGGTCGTGAAGTAATGCATCATCCACGTGGGGTGTGCCCATAAAGTGAGAAAAACCGTATGCCTGATAGACGTCTTGGTACAGTATTGCACCTGTCGAGACTATCACATCGACAAACCCGCACGCTATAAGATCTCTAATGACCTTACGCATCCCACCGGCAATGAGGGCTCCAGAGAGGCCAAGCATTATTGTCGGTCTAGCAGGATCGGTTATCATGTTCTCGTAGACTTTGGCGCACTCGTAGATCGAACGGCTTTGGATGCTTGTTCGTGACCAAGCGGAGACCAAATCCCTTATCGCGGACGCAGAAGTCAGGTCAAGCTGAACTACCGGAATCGAAAGAAACTTGTCTCTTTGTCTTCGGACATCTTTTGAAAGCTTGATCTCTTGACCCTTGCTTTCAAAATATTTGAAATCTACATCGGCCTCTTTTCTTGATCTCATTAGGAAATTGCGGAACCGAAACGTCAAGAAATTTTTGCGATTAAAAACCATTCTAGAGAAATCATTACACGCCCCTTTTTGTAGCAAGTCAACTGTGATAATGAGTAGGAAACGAAGACTGATTTTCGGTTTCGTTTCATTGGTAATTTTATTGGGAGTATTCAGTAGCTACCTATCTTTCACTCTTCAAAATAGTTCTTCGATGACGGAAAGCAAATTTACTTTGCCGCAGATCCCACGACTTTCGAGAAGAGAGTATCGCAGTCAGATTCTAAAACAGGCCTAGAAACTTTTCTTTCTTTGAACACAGCAAATCTTTATCCCGAAAGCTGGATTTCGATAAAAATCTCTGAAAATAACAGGCAAAGTTCCACTAATATCATATCGTCATCTGACGAATGGCCGTTCCTATATCACTCTCTTTTAGCTTGTTCCGAAAACTATCCGATTGGGATTGCAGTGCTTGCTGGTTTTTACACAGATTACAACATTACAACGGCTAGTGAAACTCAACTCCTAAATTTGCTCCCGCCGGGAGCCTACAATAGCTGCCCAACTGTTTCCGCTTCTATGTCCTACAGCTTTGAATCGTCCGGAGACCCTGTCAATATTTCAAATGCGTCCAGTGACCAGATGTTTTCAGGCTGCCTCGTTCCGATGACGGAAACAGTGGAGCTGAACGGAACTTGGACCGGCAGCGAAGCAGGATAGACAGAAAGTCCACTTACCGCGGGGGTTTACACACAATTGCAGGCACCGATGAATGGGGAAATATCGTAATTCTTCACTTTGCAGTAACCGACGTTGGAATCGTTTCAGTCATAGGGCCGCTTGAACCTTCTAATGCAGGAGGGCTGGCGGTTAGTATCACATTAGTCAATCTAGCGAATTGTAGCGATTACATCTTTGAGTGCCTATCTCCGATTTGAATCTCAGATTGCCATTGCGGAGTCTTATCTTTTCACTTTTCCTTTGAATCAATCGAACCCACTTTTGCCGAATCAAAGTGTCAGAGAAACGGAAACTCACGTCGGGTCTGGATTCGCGAGCAATCAAGTTTACGATCTTATTGTGTCAGGGAAGTTTGAAGACGAAATGAAATTTACATTCATAGATCTCGTTGTGGTCAGTCCTCCGACTGGACTTCATATGGTTCCTGTTTCACTTTTGCGCGGAAAAAAAGCGCCGCCGGACCGACTTGAACGGTCGACCAACGGATTAACAGTCCGCTGCTTTTGGCTTCCGAATTACGGTTCTACCTATCTGAGCTACGGCGGCACAAATTTCATTCGGAAACAACCTTTCATTTATTGCTTTTAGTAGCCCAATGTAATCTAGATCCTTCTTTTTGACGCTTAGTACTTCCCGTCATCAGGAAATTCAATGATATCTTAGATCAGGGAGAGCTACTCTCTGTCATCGCTAACATTAAACGCAGTCGAAATCTCAGTGTACGGATTGGATACGAGGTAAGAGTTTTGAGGAATGACTTTAGCGTTCGTATAGGAGGGGCCGCAGGGGACGGTATATCCTCAACTGGAGAGATTTTGGCTAGAACTCTATCAAGAATGGGGCTTCATTGTTACGGTCTCAACAGTTATCAATCTGCCATAAGGGGTGGACACGTCTGGTTCCAAGTTAGAGGAAGCCCCGACAAGCTTACAACTCAAGGAGACAACCTGGATATCTTAATCGCCCTAAATTCCGAGACGGCCGAAATTCATTCGCCTTTTGTTTCCCCGGGCGGAGTTATAATCTACGATAAAAATCGAGTAAAATTCTCGGCCAGCCTAGTGCCTCCAAACGCCAAGGCGCTTCCCATGCCTCTCGCAGATATTTCTCGCAAATATGACAAGAATCCTATCATGCAAAACACGGTGGCACTTGGAGCTACGCTATACCTATTGGGGCTAGATTTTGATACTTTCATTACAGTAATCACAGATACCTTTGGCAAGAAAAAACAGGCTGTTGTGGACGCAAATTCTCAAGCAGCAAAGTCAGGGTACGAATATGCAAAGACGAATTTTCAACAACTCGTAGTGAAGTGCACCGTTCCTCCCAACTCTCAGCCAAAAATGCTGATGACCGGTAACCAAGCGATTGCGCTCGGAGCAGCAATGGCTGGCTGCAAATTTTATGCTGCATACCCAATGACGCCAGCCTCAGGAATCTTGCATTGGATGGCGGCTCATGCCATAGCTTGCGGGATTGTAGTAAAACAAGCCGAGGACGAACTAGCAGTGATCAATATGGGAATAGGAGCAGCTCATGCCGGAGCTAGATCTATGGTTGGTACCTCTGGAGGCGGTTTTTCATTGATGGTCGAAGCTCTTGGAATGGCGGGAATGACCGAGACTCCAATAGTGATTGTTGATTCGCAAAGAGCGGGGCCTTCTACGGGTCTCCCTACAAAAACAGAGCAAGGTGATCTTAATATGATTCTAGGCGCGTCTCAGGGTGATTTTCCAAGAATAGTGCTTGCGCCGACTACAATAGATGACGCCTATTATGCTACAATAGAAGCCTTCAACTTGGCAGAGCGCTTTCAGTGCCCAGTTATAATTGCAAGCGATTTACTCCTTTCTGAGCACATCGAAACTGTGGATGAACTCAACTCGAATGTATTGATAGATCGGGGAGAAATGGTGTCGACTGTTCCTTCTGGAGAGCAGTATCTCAGGTTCAAAGTAACCGCATCCGGTATCTCCCCGCGCGCTATACCAGGGACTGCAGGGGCCTTTTACGTAGCAGCTTCAGACGAGCATGAAGAGAGCGGTGTTGTCGTAAGTGATGTCCTCTCCGGCATTCCAATCTATGTAAAAGAGCGTGAACGCCAAATGGAAAAGAGAATGAGAAAACTTGAGATGGCAAAGAGTGAGATCTCGGACCCCAAACTGGTGGGTGAAACAAACGCGGATCTCACGCTTGTTTGTTGGGGCTCAACATTCGGAGCAGCTCTTGAGGCTTCAGAAATGCTTAGCCAACGTGGCATCAAAACAAACGTTCTTGCGCTTCGAAACATGTGGCCTTTCAAGGCTGAGGCCATAGTACCGATCCTGAACAGCGCAAAGAAATTGCTTGCAATAGAGTGCAACTACACAGGTCAGATGATAAGGTTAATTCGCGCGGAGACAGGAATCGAGATCAAAGACAGGTTTTTGAAGTATGATGGAGAGCCTATCTATCCGCAAGAAATCGTAGACCATGCGTTGAAGGCGGCAGGGAACTAAAATGCTAGAGTTATCAAGATACAAGAGTGAGACAAGACCCGACTGGTGTCCGGGGTGTGGAGATTTTGGAGTTCTCAACTCTCTAGTACAAGCTGTTGCAAATCTTGAAATTGATCCGAAAGATCTGCTCGTAGTATCAGGAATAGGCTGCTCAAGTAATTTACCTGGATTCATACATGCTTATGGATTCCACAGCCTCCACGGAAGAGCAATGCCGGTCGCAACTGGGGCTAGACTCGCGAATCCCGATCTGAATGTTGTCGTAACAGGAGGCGATGGAGACGGCTATGGGATAGGTTTGGGTCATTTCATTCATGCAATGAGGCGAAATCTCGATATCACATACATTGTCATGAACAATCAAATCTATGGACTTACAACCGGGCAGGCTTCGCCGACCAGCATGAGAGAATTCGCCACAAAGTCTTCTCCACAAGGAACGAAAGAAGATCCAATAAACCCAATTGCCCTAGCTTTGGTATCAGGTGCGAGTTATGTGGCAAGAGGTTTCTCGGGCGACCCAAAGCATCTCACCGAATTGATCCAGAATGGGATAAAGCACAAGGGCTTTGCTCTTGTGGATGTTTTCAGTCCGTGTGTGACTTGGAACAAGGTGAACACCTATGATTACTTTAGACAGAATTGTTACAAATTCAATGACTCGAATTATAACACAGGAAACTTGGATCAAGCACTCGCAAAGGCCAGAGAAACTGGCCCGAAGCTTCCAATTGGGCTGTTCTTCGAGACTGCAAAGCCTACGTACGAGGAATCAGATCCTGTGGTGAAGATTGGTCCCGTAGTCAAGGCGAAGCTCGGAATCCGCGAGCCCGCTTCCTTGTTCAAAGAGTTTTACTAAGGAGTTTTACTGAGCCAAAACGGTTATAACGTATGTCATAATTATCTATATTTGGTAAACCGAGGACTTTCACCGACCTCTTCGTCAGGTAGTAGTTTGTAATTGACAGATACAATTGAGATAATAGATCTTCATGCTGGTATCGAAGGAAAAGAGATTCTGAAAGGAGTTTCGCTTAAAGTGAATACCGGGGAAATTCACGCGATTATGGGTCCTAACGGCTCAGGAAAGAGCACTTTAGCTTACACAATGATGGGTCATCCGAAGTACAAGTTGATTTCAGGAGATATCAAGATCAATGGCGAGAGTATCGTCAATTTAGCGCCTAATCAACGGGCCCTGAAAGGTCTCTTCCTTGGTTTCCAGTATCCCCTTGAGATTCCTGGAGTTAGTCTTTCAAACTTTCTTCGCATTTCATACAATGCAACTAGAAAAAATGAACCCATGCTTGTCCGCGATTTCAGAAAAATGCTAGAAGACAAATTCGAAGTGGTTGGAATGGAAAGATCTTTTGCAACTAGATACCTAAACGAAGGTTTCTCCGGAGGAGAGAAGAAAAAAGCGGAAGTTGTTCAACTGGCGGTTCTTAGACCTAAATTTGCGGTATTGGACGAGACCGACTCTGGACTCGACATCGACGCCCTAAAGCTCGTTTCTGATGGTATCAACAGCATCAAAAGCTCCGAAGTCGGGATTATGCTGATTACTCACTACCAGAGAATATTACGTTACGTAAAGCCTCAATTCGTGCATGTCTTGGTCAAGGGAAGAGTGGAAGTCTCTGGCGGACCAGAGCTTGCCGAAAAATTGGAACGAGAAGGCTACACCTGGATTCAGGGTGCAGAGGAAGAATCCGACGCTGCGATTCCTCAAATCGGAGCTTAGGGTGTCTTATCTCTCTGGATAAACGCTTATTAGATAAATTATAACATATGTCATAAGAAGAGGCTCAAATTTCCCTTGTCGCGAACAGTAATTAACGAAGACTACAGCAAATACGATTTCAAAGATCCCGAAGAATTCGTATTCAGATCTCAGAGAGGACTAACTCGCTCTACCGTCGAAGAAATCTCGAAGATGAAAAATGAGCCAGATTGGATGCTTAATTTCAGACTGAAAGCCTATGATTACTTTATGGATAGACCAATGCCAAGCTGGGGCGGAGACCTCTCAAATATCGATTTTGACAATATTTACTATTATGCAAAGCCAACTGACAAGATGGGAAGGGATTGGAATGATGTTCCTGAGAACATTAAAAGAACCTTTGAAAAACTAGGGATTCCCGAAGCCGAGAGAAAATTTCTCGGTGGGGTAGGTGCGCAATATGAATCTGAAGTTGTGTATCACTCTTTGAGAGAGGACCTTGAAAAGAAGGGCGTAATATTTCTAGACACTGACTCTGCCGTGAAGAAGTATCCAGATATTGTCAGGAAACACTTTGGAACTATCGTTCCACCTAATGACAATAAATTTGCAGCTTTGAATAGTGCGGTTTGGAGCGGAGGAAGCTTCGTCTACATCCCGGCTGGAGTAGAAGTCGATGTTCCTTTACAAGCATACTTTCGAATCAATTCTCGAAATGTTGGACAGTTTGAGAGAACTCTGATAATTGTCGAGCCAGGCGCGAAAGTGCATTACATTGAAGGATGTACAGCTCCAGTCTATTCTTCGGAATCTCTTCATTCCGCTGTTGTTGAAATAATTGCAAGGAAAGGTGCCAAGGTAAGGTACACGACTATCCAGAACTGGTCCAAAGATGTCTATAATTTGGTCACGAAAAGAGCTTACGCCTACGAGGATGCGACAGTCGAATGGGTTGATGGAAATTTGGGCAGCAAATTGACGATGAAGTATCCTTCAATTTACCTTGTAGGTCCGAGAGCAAAGGGAGAGGTTCTTTCAATCGCCTTCGCAGGGAAGGATCAACACCAAGACGCGGGTGCCAAGATAGTTCATCTTGCGCCGTACACTACATCGAGAATCACGAGCAAGTCCGTAAGCAAAGACGGAGGACGCACGACTTACAGGGGTCTACTTCATGTGAGCAGAGGCGCGAAAGGAGTAAAGTCTAGCGTGAGATGCGACGCGCTTTTGCTTGATGAAACGTCACGAACAGATACCTATCCGTACAATGAGATAAACGAAGAGACTGCAAACATAACCCACGAAGCAACCGTCGGAAAGATTAGCGAAGAGGCTCTTTTCTATCTGATGAGCCGCGGAATGAGCGAACAAGACGCGCTAAGCATGATAGTGATGGGCTTTCTTGAGCCTTTTACAAAGGAATTGCCGATGGAGTATGCAGTGGAACTAAACAGAATGATCTCCCTCGAAATGGTTGGGTCAGTGGGTTAGACAACCACAAAATTACAATGAGTGAACTTCAAAGCAATTTCGTGAAAGAAGGCTAGGAATATGATCCTAGACTTCGCCACGGCTTTGAACAAGGGGTTGCCCGACGATGAAATCTTGGTGTGCGAGAATTAAATGACGCAGCAATTGGTTAACATAGACGAAGAATACGTAGAGGAACTTTCCAAATCTTCCAGTGAGCCAGATTGGCTGACAAAGTTTCGAATTGGCTCTCTCAGATCCTATCTTAAGCTTCCAGAAGAACAGTCAAACCTCTACACAAAATATGCACTCAATTTGAATGTCAATCTCGATTCGTTGAGAGAAAAACTGTTTGCCAAACCCGACGGCAAATCAGCTTCTATCGGAGAGATAGCTGAGGGAATCGAGAAAGGGTACTACTATGTAAGCACTCAGAGCGAGACAATCGCTTCGAAGAATATCAAGGAGCTCGAGTCAAAGGGAGTCGTTTTTTGCGACCTCCACGAAGCCATTGAGAAACATTCTGATATCCTTAAGAAAATATTCGAACAAAAGGCTATTCCGCCTGATGGAGACAAATACGCTTCGCTAAACTCGGCGCTATTTTCTTCTGCATGGCTAGTTTACACCCCAAAAGGCGTAGTACTCAGCAATCCGTTGCGGGTCCGCTTCTACCTTAATTCTATGAAACCATATTTTTCTCAAACATGGATCTACGCGGAAGGGGATTCTAGCATCGCTCTTCTAACGGAAGGATACGGAGCTGAAATTTCAGGAACAGCGAGCGAGATTGTTGAGGCTTATGTAAAAGACGGAGCCTCGGTGAAGTACTCCAATATTCAAAACTATTCCGAAGACACGGTAGTACTCGCAAACAAGAAAGCGATTTGTGGAAAAGACGCGCGTATATCCTGGATCTTAGGATATTTCGGCGGTCGGGCAGAAAGGTCTCGGCTTGAAAGCACGTTTGATGGCGAAGGGGCGAGCGCGGAGGACATCGAAGTTGTCTTCGGCGATGGGTATCAGAGATATGACCTTGTTTCTGATCTCTCACACGTCGCCGGTCACAGCAAAGGGCGCATACTTTGCAACAGCGTTCTGAAAGATAACTCGAGATCGGTTTTCAAAGGAATGATCAGGATTGGCAAAGACGCAAAAGCTTCCAATGCGTATCTTGCGGGCCACGCCATACTTCTCAGCCCCAATGCGAAATCTGATGCAATTCCCGGGCTAGAAATTTTGACAAACGAGGTGAAAGCCACTCACGCAGCTTCTGTCGCACAAATAGATCTAGAGCAGATATTCTACATGATGACTCGAGGCCTCTCTGAGGACGAAGCGAAAAAATTCATTGTTCTCGGTTTCCTTGAACCCGCAATATCCAGAATTGAGTCCGAAGATCTTCGGGATACTATTCACAATTTGATCGAGGCAAAGTGGCATGGGAAGAAGGGGTTAGTAAAGAAAATGCAAAAAGAAGTGCTGTTTGAAGAAGAAGTGCAATCAAAAATGCAATCTAAAGATATTTTCGAAGGTCATTACAAGTATCGATAGCGAGAGTATGTGCTATGCAAACAGGCAAAGATATACAGAGATGATTCTTATCATATGACACTGGCGATTCAGATTTGACCTATTTTAGTGACACACTGACTCGAAAGGTGCTGCGCTAGTTCTTGCTAAAGACTAGAGATACGAGTCATTCGTTAAATGTTGATAAGATAAGATCAGACTTTCCGATCCTAAAACGGCGAGTGCACGGAAAAAGACTCGTTTATCTTGACAACGCTGCTACCACCCAGAAACCAAAGCAGGTAATTGACGCCCTAAGTGATTATTACTCGAATTATAATTCAAATATTCATAGGTCGGTTCATTTACTAGCTGAAGAGGCGACGGAAGCTTTTGAGGGGACCAGAAGCAAAGTCCAACAGTTCATTAACGCAGGTTCCCAAGAGGAAATAATCTTCACAAGAAATGCTACCGAGGCCTTGAACATTGCTGCTAGTTGCACCACTAGTTCGATCAAACCCGGCGAAAAAATTGTAGTTACTGAAATGGAGCATCATAGCAATTTCGTACCCTGGCAGCAGATTGCAAAGAGGCGCGGTGCACGGCTCGAAATTGTATCTGTTACAGATGATGGTGAAATTGACGAAAGCGACTTGGAGTCAAAGCTTGCCGACGCAAAAGTATTAGCTTTTACTCAGATGTCAAACGTACTTGGAACAATAAATGATGCAAAAAAATTAACAAAACTGGCTCACGAGCAGGGAGCCGTTGTGGTCCTAGATGGTGCCCAATCTTCACCGCATATTTCAGTCGACATGAGGGTTATAGATTGCGATTACTTTGCCCTTTCAGCTCACAAGATGCTAGGGCCAACAGGCGTCGGCTGCCTCTATGGGAAAAGAGAACTTCTTGAAAACGCCCCTCCGTTCCTCCTCGGAGGAGACATGATAAAAGAGGTACATAGGGATGAAACGAAGTGGAATGATGTGCCTTGGAAATTCGAGGCGGGCACCTCAAATATCGCGGATGTTATCGCTTTTGCACCAGCCTTAGATTATCTCACAAAGATAGGAATGAGTAACCTCCAAAATCATGAGCAGGAGATATGCAAAACAGCACTCGAGGAACTCTCGAAAGTTGATGATCTAGAAATCTACGGACCCAAGGATCCTTCAAGACGGGCAGCAGTATTCGCATTCAATCTCGGAAAGATTCATGCGCATGATATTGCTTCTATCCTCGATGCAGAAGGAATCGCAATTCGATCTGGTCATCACTGTGCACAAGTCCTGATGGAAAAGCTGGGGGTTCCTGCGACCTCGAGGGCAAGCTTTTATCTCTATAACGACTATGATGATTTGGAAGCTTTGATTGATGGTCTACGTAAAGTGATAGAGGTTTTGAATTAAGTTAATGAGCTCGGAAATGTACAAGGAAATCATTCTTGATTATTACAAGAATCCGAGGAATCGAGGATCTTTAGAATCACCCCAATCTATCGCCCGAGACTCTAATCCTTTGTGTGGTGACGTCGTAGAAATGCAGCTCAAATTCTCGAATGAAAAAGTTTCCGAGATCAGATTCAATGGGGACGGTTGTGCGATAAGCCAAGCCTCAGCTTCAATGCTCACTGAACTGGTAATGGGCAAGTCGATTGACGAAGTTAGGAAGATCGACAAAACGGTTTTGCTAGAAAATCTCGGCTCGCCGAATTTGGGAGCAGTCAGAATAAAATGCGCATTACTGCCTCTGAAAGTAATGAAAACTGCCCTTTACCAATATCTTGGGGAGACAATCCCTAGGGAAGAAGGCAGCGCTATTTCTTAGAGCGACCTCTAAGTCTTTGGAGCGGGGGGAGTGTTCACTCTTCGATTTATCTCCTCCGCCATAAAGTGCCCAGTCATCGAGATTTTGACATCTTTCACTCCATCGAGTGCTGAGACTCGTCTCTTGATATCTTGGGCAATTTCTAGGGCAAACATCGGAGGACAGAATGGCGCAGTTAGATGGAATCCAATTGAAACAATCCCATCCGCACCGATTGTAATATCATCCACGAGATCCATCTCAGTAATTGGAACTCCGACCTCCGGGTCTACAACCTGCGCTAGCTCCTTAACAATCTGAGGCTTTTCCACCATATCACATGAAACTCCTATTCTCTTTCCTATCCCAGCAGACGCCGAATAAGTCTTTACCTACGCCAATTGAATGGCGTATGCTATGTCTCTCTCGCGGCGCCTCATCTCGATGAACGTTTCAGTATGCAGGACGCCACCTATTCTTCCCATTTTGGAAGATACCGTCTCATGAAGCTCGTCGAGCGATCGAGCTTTGACTTTGACAATGAGATCGAATCGGCCGGTGACTTCGTAAATCTCTCGAACTGACTCAAATTTCAACATCTCATCGAGTATTTGCTCGCGATACTTCGAGTCTATGTTCAGTCCGACAAGAGCTGACACGTTGTACCCAAGAATGTCATCGTTTACTTCGATTGTGAATTTCCGTATAAGTTGACGCTTCGCAAGTCTCTTTATTCTGCTGTAAACAACAGAAGAATTTACATTGATTTTTTTCGAGAGCCTGGGAACGCTGATACTTGCGTCCTTGGTGAGTTCGGAAAGAATTTTCATGTCAATATCGTCTATCTTTCCCATAAATGGATCAAATCCGGTGCGATGTTTATCAAAATCCAATGAATTATATAAATTAATTATCAAAGCGAGACCCAAAACCCGAAGATTTTTGCTAAATCAAGAAGGATGACCAGCAAAAAGACCGATGCATTCGGTTAATGGCCGCGTATGATTAAAGATTTTTAACCAACGCACTGCACGAGTAGTTCCTTCATCATGTCGCAGGAATTCAGGCATATAGTCCGAATTGCAGGGAAGGATTTGGACGGAACAAAGAAGGTTCAAGCGGCTATCTCGGAAATAAAAGGAGTGGGAGGTAGCCTCGCAAATGCAATGACCGCGTCGCTTAAGATTGATTCTAAATCTAGACTCGGTCAGCTCTCAGACAAACAGCTGCAGCAAATTGAGTCCGCCCTAAAAGACAGTTCTTCCTTAAATCTGCCCGTGTGGATGTTGAATCGAAGAAAAGATGTTGATTCAGGCTCTAACATCCATAAATTTGGTAGCGATTTGGATTTCATGATTAAAAATGACATCGACCGCGAAAAGAATCTTTTATCTTGGCGAGGCGTGCGACATAGCCTGGGTCTCAAGGTTAGGGGTCAGAGGACAAGAACCACGGGCAGGAAAGGGCGAACCGTTGGAGTGAAGAAGTCAGCGATTCAAGCAGCTCAGGCCGCAGCGGCCGCAAGTGGAAAGGAGGAAAAGAAGTGAGATGGGAGATCCAAAGAAACCAAGAGCAAAATTCAACCCTCCCAGGAATCCTTGGCGGAGCGATCAACTGTCTCAAGAGCTGTATCTGCTCGGAACTTATGGGTTACGTAACAAACGAGAGTTGTGGCGCGCACAGACGTACCTATCAAACATCAGAAAACAAGCAAGACAGCTTTTGGCTGCGGCATCAGATATTCGGGGAAGAGAAGAGCCAAAA
>JARCRS010000028.1 GCA_029850555.1 archaeon
AGCTCAGACCATTAGTTCTTTGCAAGAAGGAGTAAGCTCTAAAGAAAGTAGGGTTGGAATCGAGGAAGAGCCAGAAGCAGGGAAGCTTAGAGTCTTTGCCTCTCCCGCAGCAAGGAAGACCGCAAGGGATTTTGGCGTTGACCTAAATTTAGTGAAAGGAACTGGCCCTAAAGGAAGAATAACAAGCGAAGATGTGCAGAGCTTTGCATCAAGGCTCAAAACACAACCCGCTCAATTCGCTGAAATCACAAAGGAGGAAATAAGGCAAGAAGAGGTAGGTCGACCTGCTGCGGTATATCCCTCTCCTGTTCCATATTTAGCCCAGGAGCCTCAAGGTAAAGAAGGGAGATTCGTCAAAAGACAGCTGGACACGATGCGTCTAACAATTGCGGAGCGGATGACGCGAAGCTGGAAAGAGATACCCCAGGTACCGCTTATTCTTGAGGTTAATCTTTCAGAGGTTGAAAAGTTCAAGGCGGGAATGGAGAAGCTGATTGGAAAACATGTTTCGTTCACCGCCATAGTTGCAAAAGCTCTTGCTAGCTCTCTAAGATCAATTCCGGATCTAAATTCGCGGCTCGAAAACAACGAGCTACTCGAGTACGAAGATGTCGATATATCGATCGCGGTGGCGCTAGATCATGGGCTAATTACGCCAGTAGTCAGAAGCGCAAATCTAAAAACTGCAACTGATATCTCCGAGGAAATCGAAGATCTCGCATCGAGAGCTAGATCCGGTAAACTCTCTCCTTCAGAAGTAAAGGGTGGGACAACAACTGTCTCTAGCCTAGCTGGCTTCGGCGTTGACGTTTTCATTCCAATAATAAATCCCCCGCAGATCACGATAATCGGAGTCGGAAGAACTAGAACAAACAGTGCAGGATTGCCAATTTGCACATTGACCCTTGTCTTTGATCATAGAGCAACCGATGGAGCTCGAGCAGCTCAGCTCTTGCAGAAAATCAGGGACTTTATTGAAAGCCCTTATCTCCTTCAAATGGCATGAATTAAGGACACAAAGCAAGCTCTCTTCTTTTCTCTAAGGTATATCATAAGCAATGAAAGCATTTGTTGTCGAGAAATTTGGGGATAGATTAGAGCTCAAAGATCTCCCCTTACCTACACTTGGAAATGGGGAAGCGCTTGTCAAAGTGAAGGCCTGCGGGATCGGGCTAACACTTTCATGGATTCGTTTGGGCAGGATGGGTGGTTCGACCCCTAGGGTCATTGGTCACGAGATAGCAGGCGTTGTTGAAAAAGTAGGAGACGGAGTTACTGACATTTCGCCAGGTGATTCTGTTGCCGTCTACTTTTACTTGACATGTGGTAAATGCGAATATTGCCTGACGGATAGAGAAACACTCTGCGTGAATTTCAAGGGAAATGTCGGAACGAGAACTGACGGCGGTCTCGCAGAATACCTCAAACTTCCATCGGAAAATCTGTTCAAGTTTCATAAAGACAAGATTCCTTATTCTAGCGCATCAATCATTTCTGACGCGATAGCTACTCCGCTCCACATCGCAAGACGAAGAGCAATGATTCATCCACTTGAAAGGGTGATGATTATAGGCGCAGGAGGAGGCGTAGGAATCCACATGGTCCAGATGGCAAAAATGTTTGGAGCGGAAGTATTCGCAGTTGACGTTTCAAATGAGAAACTCGAATTAGCGAAGAAATACGGCGCATCACATTTGATTGATGCAAAGAAAGGGAAGGTGTCTGAAACTATCAAAGAGCTAACACAAAACAAAGGAGTGAATACTGTGATTGACTTTGTCTCGAGCCCTGATTCAATCTCTAGCGGGTTCTCAAGTCTAGCACCGCAGGGTAAGCTCGTCCTACTGGGTCACTTTCATCCTGAAGATCCTCTTCACATTAGCGATCCGCAAGATGTTATCAGAAAGGAAATTTCAATTCTAGGATCGCGCTACGCTACAAAACAAGAATTTCGTGATGCCATAGAGATGGTCGAAAGAGGGATGATCAAACCTGTCGTTTCAACGATCTACAAATTCGAAGATTCGGACAAGGCTCTGAAAGATGTCGAAGAAGGCAAGGTTTCAGGACGAGCAGTTGTCGAGATTCCCTAGGCTGGAAGAAGAGCTATCTTTTCAAAATCATAACCAATATCTTCGAGTATCACTTTTGCCGCATTACGTCCAGGCCCTGCGGAAACAGAGCCTCCAGGATGTGTGCAGGACCCCGTTTGGTACAATCCCGGAATGAACATTCTATAATTGCTCCAGTGAAGCGACGGGCGAAAGATTCCGTTCTGATCAGAAGCCATGTCGCCTCCGTGACAAGACCCACCCCAATTTGCTGGATTGCGACGAAATAGATCCAAGGGGCTCTCAACGAGTGTTGCAAGAACTATACTCTTTCCGAAGTTTGTTGTAAGCTTCGAAAGATAATCTTCAATCGCCTTCGAGTAGTCATCTTTCAAATCGTCCCAACTTCCTTTCTTTGGCTCTGCCGTAACAAATGAGATCACTTTGTATGTGTGCTTACCAGGCGGCGC
>JARCRS010000029.1 GCA_029850555.1 archaeon
AGAAAGTGCCTTAGAAACATCACATGGGTACCCAAGCAAGTTTAGAGCCTGAGTACTAGCACTTACGGTTACAGAAACCATAGCACTATCAATATCTCCCATAGAGCCGATTCTGAACATACTCCCTTTGAGTTTACCAAAGCCGCCTCCTACGAGCACGCCGAATTTCTTAGAAAGCATCGAACGAAAGTTGGAATCATCCACTCCCTTGGGATAGTTGATTCCGATAACAACATTTGATCTGAACTTTGAGTCAGCAAGAGCCGACATTCCTATCGATTCGAAAGCTGAATAAAAGGCCCTGGCACAAATGGCATGTCTTCGGATTCTCTTGTCCATTCCCTCCTCATGAATCATTTTGAGTGCCTCCTCAAGTGCAAAGAAAAGAGGAAGTGAAGGGGTGGAAGGTGTTTCGTCGCGCTCTCCGAATTTGAAATATCGAGGAATATCAAAATATTGATTTCGAGCCTTGACTCCGCTCATCGCCTTCTTTGCGTCTTCGGAAAATGATAGGATTGCTAGACCTGGTGGGACCGCCAAGCACTTTTGACTGCCTCCAATACAAATATCAACTCCGATTTCATCTACAGGTAGCTCGTCGCCCCCAACAACGCTTATGGCATCCACGATAAAAAGCGCGGCGTGCTTTGAGGCGATCTCTTTCAGTTCTTTTAGCTGACGCCATGTCACACCGGTCGATGTTTCGTTGTAAACCACGCAGAGGGCCTTCGGTTTGCCAGCAGATCTCATGGCATGTTCTATTTCGTCAAGTGTCGGAACGCGGCCTAATTCGGCGGTCGGATTAATGACTTTTGCACCCGTATAACTCGCTGATTCGCCCAGTCGAGAGGAGAATTCTCCAAACGAGGGAACAACAACAGAATCGCCTGCATTGAGGATGGATCCTACTGACGCATCCACTCCTCCTGTTCCGGAAGCGGAAAGAACAACGATTTCATTTTTCGTTTGAAAAACTTCTTGACACCCTGCTCTAATTCGCCTATAAAGATCGTGAAATTCCTCGCCTCTATGATTTATGATTGAGTTTAACATCGCATACATTACGCGATCGGTAACATTTGTTGGTCCTGGAAGCATTACGAGTTTTTTCAAAAACAATCAGACATCCTGCTGAAAGAAACGCCGAATTGAAATAAGATAGATCGAAAACCGCTTCTAAAGTTTGCTTAGGGCTGCTATTTCCTCTTTCACCTTGGCCGCGATTTCTTCGACAGATTGAGAGGGGAGACTAGCATCGGAGGTGACGATAACAAGTCCTGACTCGACAGGGATCATTATGATTTTGAACTTGTCGTGCACGACAAGAGAATAATTCACATGTCCGAAGTATAATGCCCACGAAGACATAGCGCCTTTGAAAAACGTGAGATCTCGAACTAGCTGCTCCTCGGGATTGTGGCTATTCTCTCTGTTGCGTAGCTCGCTGATGACCATCCCGCTTCTGTTTTCGAGAAAACCAAAGTATCGAACTCGCTCGTCGAGATTAAACACAATGTTCTTTATGAGAAGACAGTCTGCAAGCTTCAATTAAAAGGAGGGGGTCAAAGCTCTGAGATAACCTTTCCGATGTTACTCCAATCCTTTGAATCTGCCTTTTCGTATGATTGGCTCGATTACTTTGACCACAGAAGTGGGGACGAGCGATTTCCAATCCTCATTCGCAATGATCCTTCTTCGGACTTCTGTGGCTGAATAGTTTTTTCTCTTGAATAGAGGAGGCTCGATTACTTGTACTCCTTTTTCCCTGAAGAGTTGAATCGTGAGGTCGTTATTCGAAAAGACAATGTCGTACTTGGGGACTACCTGGTCTATGAATGCGGTCCAAACAGCGTGTCCTATGGCGTCCGGAATCGGAATTATAAGATATCTTTTTGCATCAACTTTCTTATCAATTAGGGCATTTCGTATCATCAAGATGCGCTCGCCAGCAGTGAAGGGATTCCGGGATTCGTGGCTCTTCTGAGAACTACCGACAAGGATGTAGAGGTGGTCCACTTTTTTCAGGGCGTACTCAATAGCGGCCATGTGACCAAAATGATATGGTTGGAAACGCCCAATTAACAGTCCAACGGGTTTCGCCATGGGCACCAACATTTCCTTTCTTCTAGCTCTTTCGAGCTAGCTTCATCTTCAAATATGAAAAGGATCGAAATTGCCGCATATATTAATACGGCTGCTAGAAAAAGCTGGGCAATCATGTGTTATGGATTCCGTTGAAATCGATGGCTCTCAAGGAGAGGGGGGAGGCCAGATTCTCAGAACTTCGGTTTCTCTGTCTTGCATTCTCGGCATCCCAATCAAAATTAAGAATATTCGAGCTGGTCGAAAAGAACCTGGTCTGCGACCCCAGCATCTGCAAGCAGTGCTATCCGCAGCCCAAATCTCGAACTCAAGATTAATTGGAGCAGAAGTCGGTTCGACCTCCATTGAGTTTAAGCCTGGCGAACCATCAAAATCGGTTTCAAAGAGAATAGAGACTGGCACAGCTGGAAGTGTCACTTTGATCGCTCAGACGTTGATCCCAATCGGGCTCTTTCGGAAT
>JARCRS010000030.1 GCA_029850555.1 archaeon
ATGTTCGTAATGGTGTAGTTAGTGTAGGTCTGTCCATCAACAGTGACTCCGACTTGCGAAGCGCTCGTAATTCCGACACTGCTCAAGAGTGAAGGACTGACCACGACGTCGAGAACACCAGTTGTCCCTGAGGGGCCCGTAACATTCACGACGAGCTGATTACCAGATGTACCGGCACCATCTATTGTGGAATTTGACATTACGTCAAGTGTAGTTGAATAATTTGGAACTGAAATCAGGGATTGTTGGACATTATTCCCGGCAGAGAGGTTGATGTTTGTGCTAGCGAGCGTAACCGTAGCCGCGAAACTCCCACTTGCCGATGCGCTAAGAGGATTCAAACCCAATTGGATATTTTGGAGCGTTGTAGATCCCTGGAGAGACAAAGTTTCCTTTAGCGGAATATTCTGAGCCAATGCCACGTAGATGTTAGATGACCCATTAATCGAATAGCTCCCGCTTAGCGTGCTTGAAAGATCGGAGGGGATTGTAGTTTCCTCGCTCACGCTTGACTTGAAATACAATGCCGGGACCTTGGTTGTAGAGTTTAACTGATAGAGAACTCCGGGTGCCGAGGAAAGACTCGCATTCAGAGTGGGTGAGAAAGAATAAAGCTGGTTCGTGGAGTTTAGTTCGCTTTCGAGAAGGTTACCAAAATTAAGCTTATCCAAGGAGACAAGACTAGAGCTAGCATTCGCAGGCGTTTCCGTCATATCACTAGTTTGAACTGTTCCATTGAAGTAAGATATCTTGTCCTTGATTGCAAAATTTGGCGTGCTTGTTACGTTAGCTTGGTTTGTCACGCTATTCACTGTTAGCTTGATCGAGCCTGTAAAATTGCCCGCGATTGACATCGAACTTCCGTTGGATAACGTAAGTTTGCCATTCCAGTTTGAACTCCCAGTGTAATTCAAAAAAGCACCACTAAAGGCCCAATTGGGACTAGATACCTGTTGTCCGAAAGTCACTTCAGGTAGCATTACTATCACGGTTGAGAGAATCATTAGCAGTGAAAATCCAATAATCAGACCAATTCTTGGAAACGTCGTTGTCTCACTCTTCTTATGCATCTGTTTTTGTTCTTCCAAGCACATGCTAGTAAAAGCATTGGTATTTATGGAATCTTAGGAGGGAAGATTTCAACAGTCTGTCAGTCTTTCTTCTGATCCTTTTCATAGATGTTGAAACAACACATTCATGGATCAAACGAACATTCCCGGTTCAAATGATTTC
Source organism: archaeon (assembly GCA_029850555.1). GTDB lineage: Archaea > Thermoproteota > Nitrososphaeria > Nitrososphaerales > CADDZS01 > JASHOD01. The sequence goes on from JARCRS010000030.1 coordinate 1,234, forward strand.
AGGGTTCTCGATTCCCGTGAATTGTGCTATAGCTCTATCTACTCCCTTCCTCATTCGGAGATTTTCACTTTTTCATAATTATTATTGTGTCGCGATGTTGGAACTCATCCAATACAATCCTGGGACGTGTGGTGCCGGGAGAGTATTTGGCAAATAGACTACTCCCAGATGAAAAATAGCGTATGTGGGAGAACCGAAGTACGTGTACCCCGCGGTGGGAATATTACAAGAAGCAGGAGGCGGGGGGGCATGGGCCATAAAATCCTGCAATTGGAACTTGCATTGTAATTGGAATCACTGGAGCTATGAAGAGAACCACGAGCAAACCGATTATAATAACAGTTATCTTGAAACGACTTGACTTCACTTTCTTCATGTTTCCATGAGTAAAAGAAAAAGTGTTTATTGACCCTGCAACCCGTCCCTAACGCTTGAATTATCTATTTTTTGAAGGCATCGTTTCATGTGATACTGAGAGAAATGACAATGAATGCAATTTGGTGAAAATATTAGTGAATGCTCCCCAATGTATAGTGGAAATAATCAATTCGCAGGGCTTACCCGCTGTATTTCAGTATCAGGCCGTTTCTCCTATTCTGAGGATGATGCCCATTGCCTTTGATTTTTCTTCAGAGAAGTGCATCTATCTTCATTTCATTCCATTTTCAGACCACAAGCCTCAACCAGTCTCTTGTGTGACTCGGGATCAACCCATTCCACCTTAAGGTACTCGATAATTTCTTTGTCGCTCATTCCAATCCGTTTTGCCTCCTTTACAGCGTGGCGATAAGCTTCGACCTCAACTGGGCTATCTACATACTCAAACTCTGAATTGAAGAGCTGTTTTCCGTCCATGAACTGTTTGACATGTACTAATTCATGGACAACATCCAAATAGAGAATTTTGAACTCACTGTTCTTCAAGTGATGTGTGCTGATCAATATGTGCCCATCAACGTCGCTTACTCCCATGTATCCGAATCGGAATGAGAAAAATTCCACTTTGAGATTGTTTAGTACTTCTCCTACCTCATCACCAAAGGTAGACCTTACGGCTTCTACTTTGTCAAATCCCTTGAAGAAATCGGTGAACGGATAAAGTTTGACTTGCGCATTTCGGTCAATCTCAACACCTAGAATGTTTGAAGAAGGCAAATCAACTGAGCCTTGTTGAGTCATTTTTGCAAAGATACCTGTCTTATATGCATCCAGGAATTAATAATCAATCTGTCGTCTTCATGACTGCGAGATCATAAGACAACTTGAACAAGTCCACGGCTTGATATACGTCGGCGTCACTTCTAAACCGAAACGTGATCCACCCACTCTGAGGCAAAATGTGATGCGGTTGCGCTTTTTTCTCTGCTACAAGTTGATCTCTAATCGTCTTCGGAAAGGCAATGTCAGCTTGGTAATCTCCGTGTATATGACCGATTTCACGCTTACCAAGTTTGAACTCTGTCCCGCCAAATCGGTGAGGTGTAGCTATTACGCCCTTCCACTTTGCAACCTCTTTTGATATTCTTTCTTGAGCTCCCTGTACCATTCCTTTTCACATTTCCTTTAGCAAAATTGAGAACAGTTTCATTTAAGCCGCCCAACCTTATGAGATTTGTTGCTTAATTTTAGACCAATCAAGTGCGAAAGCGTGTCGAGATAGGTTCGCATGATTGCCAAAAACACTGAGCGACTTGGGGTTCTGGTTTAGAAGGCAAAGTGGGGTTCACTTTGTGGTCGCAACGGGTATCTATGGGATGTAGGTCTCAGGATCCGTTATGGCATTTTCTTGGAGTAACGCTACGCGAGCTCAGATTTCAGGGATGAAGAACAACAAGTCAGCTTGATGGTGGAATGCTTTTTTATGGTGTAAAGAAAGGACGTCGCATCTACACCGTGAAAAGCGAGAATTTGCGGGAGAACAGTTTGAGGCTGTACCTGATAACCCTAGGCGCTACGGCTGCATTAATTTCATGCATCCTTGTTTATGTGTACATTAATCTCACAGCCTCGCTAATTTTGGCACAGCTTATTGCCGTACCACTCGCAATCACTTTCATTCTAGATTCGAAAATCCGACTAAACCGCGCCAAACTGGGAACAAAGCCTACTTGGTGGACCGGTATTGTAGTCGAAGGTAAGAGGATAAGGGTTAACGTAGATTGGAATTCTTGCATGGGTGCCTCTAGCTGCGTTGAGATTGCTCCCAAGGTCTTTAGCCTAGATTGGTCGAAAAAGAAGTCGGTATTTGACCCTGCTCCGCTTGAGCTCCTAGATGAAAAAGCAAGCGGCACTGATCCAAATGTTGTTTTTTCAGCCGCTCAATCCTGCCCTTATCATGCAATCATTCTTGAGGATGACGATAGTGGCGAGCGGATTTTCCCTTGACAGTGTCAAAATTTATGTTTGTGGAAAAATTAATTCTCAAAAGCGACCTTAATGTCAGTTTTATCTTTGGACGAAAAGAGTAGAGTACTCTTGGACAAGAACATCCGTGAAGTATCGGGTCCGAAGAAAGGCTCTAAACTCGTCGCGATTCCTTTCAAAGGAGGCGTAACGCTTGTTGATGTTACTGGCAAGAGTTTTGTTGGCAGCAGGCCACGCTATGCATACGATGAGGAACAACACTAGGCATCCAAATTTCTCTTTCACAAACCGCAAATAATAGTAAACACAGGAAACGAAATGACTTCTCGGAAAACTTTGACAGTAAGTCCGAGCACATTTCATCGGGTTGCGGAGATAGAAAAGAATCTAGGAATAGATTATTTTGATGCAGGAGTAGCAAGTGAATCGTTGCAAAAGAATGGCATAGTAGTATCAACGGATCAGGTTTTCGACACTATTCCAAATCTGAAGCGTATTTGGTGAGAGTGGAATCCATCCTCATTGATCGACTTTGAGAAGCTGAAAGGCTCAATTGTACCTCTTGTTACTCCTTTCACGGAAAATGACGAATTTGATGAAAAGACGTTCAGGAAATTAATTGACTGGCAAATCGAGAGCGGAAGCCATGGAATCTCCGTTGAAGGAACTACTGGAGAACCTTCCGCCCTAAGTATGGAGGAAAGAGAAAATATTTACTCGGTGACTGTTTCTGCGGTTAAAGGGCGAGTTCCGATTCTAGCGGGCACTGGAACAAATAACCTCAAGGAAACACTTCGACTCACAAAGAAAGCGGAAAAAGAAGGCGTCGACGCTTCTTTAGTCATTGTGCCTTACTACAATCGACCCTCGCAGGAGGGGTTGTACGATTACTTTTCTCGCGTGGCGGAATCAACATCTCTTCCAATTGTAATTTACAATATTCCAGGTCGAACCGCGACAAACATGGAACCCGTCACAATGAAAAGATTGAGAGCCAAATGCAAAAACATTGTCGGAGTGAAGGAAGCAAACAAGGACTTTGATCAGGTAAGCAAGGTTCTTTCCGAGGTTGGAAGAGATTTTCTGGTCTACTCTGGCATAGAATCACTGTGCTATCCAATGCTAATGCTTGGCGGGGCGGGTCATGTAAGTGCAACAGCAAATCTTCTACCTAAGGAAGTCGCAGAGATGTACAATCTTGTCGTTAAAGGGGAATGGAAGGAGGCGTTGGATCTTCATTACAAGCTTCTACCAATCAATGAAGCTTTGTTTTGGGATACAAATCCTGTTCCATTGAAGGCAGCTCTAGGAATGATAGGGAGGATAAATCCGAGACTGCGTCCTCCCCTCGTCTCTCTGTCTGAGGATAAGAAAGAAAGACTGAGAAAAGTTATGAAGCAATACGGATTGTAGAGTTGTTCTAATTGCGCTTCGCCAGATTCATCGCCTCGGGAAGGATCATGGACGGTACTCTCGACAAAGGAGGGGAAAACCTGATTGGATCTGATGGAAACAGTTACGATCCCAGCAAAGTTGCGTGGCTCCCTCCTGCATCTCCAACCAAAATCATTGGACTAGTCCTAAATTATTCTGATCATGCAAATGAATTAGGACTAGAAACAGCAAAGGAACCTGTTTTGCTTTTCAAGCCAAACAACACGCTTCTGGGTCACTTGGGAAATATAGTCTACCCTCGTGGAGCAACTTACATGCACTATGAGGCTGAGCTAGTTGTTGTGATGGGAAGAGAATGCAGAAGGGTGAAGGCTTCAAATGCGAATGACTACATCAAAGGGTATACCATAGGGAACGACGTGACGGTTAGGGATTTTATTACCAACACTTTCAGACCGCCGATCAAAGCAAAAGGCTTCGATACATTTCTTCCTCTAGGTCCTTGCATAGTGACTTCGGACGAGCTGAGCGATCTTTCAAATCTCAATTTGAAGACAAACGTAAATGGTGAACTCCGCCAGCAAGGCAATACGAAGAATCTGATGCACTCTGTTCCCGAGTTGATAGAATACATCAGCGAATTTATGACTCTTGAAGAGGATGATTTAATCATGACCGGAACTCCCAAGGGAATCTCTCCGATCAAAACTGGCGATAAGGTTGAGATTTCCATTGACAATATAGGGACGCTCAAAAATATTGTGGTTGCCGAATAGACTTCAAGATTGGGGAGAAGGAGAGGCAGCAGCAAATTGGGAGCAAGGAAAGGAGTTCAATATCTGCAGGACTTGGACAGCAAGCCGAGAGAACTCTGGCTTGGAGGAAAAAAAATCACTAGAGACATTTCAAAACATCCTCAATTTAGAGCAGTTGCTAAAAGCATAGCTCACCTCTACGACATGCAGTATGATCCTGCCCTCGTAGACGAAATAACGTATATCTCGCCTACTTCAGGGGAAAGAGTCGGCCTTAGCTTCCTTCAACCAAAGACATTGGAAGACTTGATAAAAAGACGAGTGATGATGAAACATTGGGCCGACTATTCTGGCGGGATGCTCGGTCGAACTCCTGATTATCTAAACAGCGACCTTATGGCTGCTGCTGCGGCTTCAGATTTTTTCAATAGAAAAGGTCAGAATTTCGGCGAAAGGGTCCGCAAGTACTATGAGTACGTGAGAGAGAATGATCTTTGCTTAACTCATACGCTCATTCACCCTCAAGCAAATCGTGCAGTAGGTCCAAGCAAGCAATCTGATCCATTTCTAGCTGCTCGAGTAGTGGAAAAAAATGATCAAGGTGTTGTAATTCGAGGGGCAAGAATGCTTGCGACTCTCCCTTTGGCTGATGAAATTCTGGTCTTTCCCTCGACCGTTATTCGCGGGACACCAGATGACATGCCTTACGCAATTGCGTTTGCGATTCCATGCTCTACAAAGGGATTGAAATTCATATGCCGCGAACCTTTTGCAGAGGAATCGAAATTTGATCATCCTCTTGCTTCAAGATTTGACGAGCAGGATGCCGTCGTGATTTTTGATGACGTTCTTGTGCCTTGGGACAGAGTCTTTCTCCTTGAAGACGTCGAGGGAGCAAATACGCTTCAAGAAGCGACGAGTGGAATCGTATTCATGAGTCAACAAGTTGTTGTAAAGAATATTGCAAAGACAGAGTTCGTTTTAGGGGTTACATCTCTCATTGCCGACACTATCGGAATTACAGAGTTTCAACATGTTCAGGAGAAAATTGCAAAAATCATCATCATGTTAGAATCGATGAAAGCGTTTCTGAGAGCGAGCGAAGCTGACGCTCAACTAAACAAATGGGGAATAATGACTCCTGATTTCAAGCCTCTCAATGCCGCAAGAAATCTCTATCCCCGGCTATTCCCCCAGCTGCGAACGATCATCCAACAGCTTTCCGCAAGTGGTATGATGGCACTTCCAACAGAAGAGGACATGAATAACAAAGAAATTAGACCCACTATAGATGCCTATTATCAAGCAAAGAATACAAACTCGGAGGAAAGGATCAGGTTATTTCATCTTGCGTGGGATATTGCAGGAAGCTCCTTTGGTTCACGGCAGGAGTTGTACGAGCGTTTTTTCTTCGGCGACCCAGTTCGAATGGCGGGAGCGTTGTACAACTGGTATGATAAGGAGCCCTACAAACAAAGAATCAGAGAGTTCCTTCACCAAAAAGAGGAAGAAAAGGACTAGATTCTTTCTTGAACAAAGCAAGACAGGCTCCGAATTTTGACATTGTCAGAACCTCGCACGTTGAGTTTCTTGTAACTGATTTAGAGCGTTCTAGAAAGTTCTATGTCGATACGTTAGGATTCATCGAGACATCATCTACTAAAGATCGAATATACCTTCGAGGAGTTGAAGATAGGTTTCATCATTCACTGATTTTGACGATGGGAACGATACCAGCTGTGGCACACATCGCTTACAGAGTGAGGAATGATACAGACCTGGATCTGATTTGTGACCTATTTGAAAAAGAAATGAACCTCCCTGTAAAGTGGCTTGAGGATGGTGAAGATGAAGAGGGGCTTGGCCCCGCTCTAAGAGCTCAAGATCCGTTCGGCTTTCCGCTTGAGTTTTTCAAAAGCATGGATGAGTCGGAATGGCTTCTTCAGCACTTTGACCGCCACAGAGCTGCTCGAATAATGAGAATAGATCACGTAAATGTTCTCGTTCCAGGGGTCGATCCTGTTTCAGATTGGTACACTGAAAGGCTTGGATTTCTTTGTTCAGAGTACACTGAAACTAACGAAACAAATCCGAAAATTTGGGCTACCTGGCTTCGACGAAAGCCCACAGTTCATGACATTGCCATAATGACTGGTGTGGGCCCAAGATTACATCATGCCGGATTTTCTGTTGCCGAAAAAGACAACATTCTTGATTGTGCCGATATTCTAGCTTCAAAGGGGTATGTTGAAAATATAGAGAGAGGACCAGGTAGACATGGCATTTCTAATGCATTCTTCCTTTACATAAGAGACCCGGACGGACATAGGATTGAGCTTTACACAGGAGATTATTTGAGCTCAGATCCTGACTGGGAACCTCTGAAATGGAAACTTGACGACCAAAAAAGGCAAACCTTCTGGGGAGCTCCGGCTCCTGAGAAGTGGTTCAACGAAGCTAGCACTTTGCTTTCCGTGTTTACTGGAAATACAGTTCCAACTTCAAGACCATTGCATGATCCAAGAAAGAAAAAAACTGATGTGACTTTAGCCCACTAGTTTGGAGTAGTCCGACGGAGAACGAAGAAAAAAAATCGCCAAAGAGCTAGAGCGGATCGTTAACGGAAGCGAGACGAACCAGTTTTTTGTTCGTGAATTCTGTTATTCCAAGTGATGAAAGCTCTCGTCCAAAGCCTGAATTTTTGACTCCTCCAAAAGGCAATTCTGGCGAGGACAAAACAGGATGATTTACAAACACCATGCCGCTTTCTATTTCATTTGCGATTCTTTTAGCTCGATCGGGGCTCTGAGTGAAGATTGCCGCGCCCAGTCCGAAAGGAGAATCATTAGCCAAGTGAATCGCTTCTTCATCGTTCTTCACTTGAAAATATAGTGCCACTGGGCCAAAGAACTCTTCTTTGTAGGCAGTAGAATTTTTCTCAATGTTAGTAAGTATAGTAGGCTCTACAAATGCGCCAGCGCTTTGTAATCGTTTCCCGCCCATCAAGACCTTGGCTCCTGATCTGACCGCTAGGTCAATTTGAGATAGCAGCTTCTGGGCCTGCTCTTCTGAAGAGACTGGAGCAAGTGTAGTTTTCTCGTCAAGTGGATCTCCTGGAACAAGAGCCTTGAGTTTCTCACTGAATGCTGAAAGGAATTTGTCTGAAACGCTTTCTTCTACGATGAATCTCTTTGCAGCGGTACATTGCTGTCCCGAATTTAGCATTCGACTGAAAACAGCGTAATCTACCGCCTTTGGGATGTCGGCATCGTCTAGAATTATGAATGGGTCGCTTCCCCCAAGCTCGAGAACAACTTTTTTCAGTTTCTCTCCCGCTCTCTTTGCAACGTGACGACCTGCTTCAACGCTACCTGTTATTGAAACTCCCGCGATCCGGTCGTCGTCTATCACGCGCTCGACTCTTGAGCTTTTGAGCAAAAGATTTGTGTACAACCCGGGAGGGCTGCCGGCCGCTTTAAACAACTCCTCGATTGCGATCGATACCTGTGGGACATTGGATGCGTGTTTGATTAAAACAGAGTTTCCTGCCATGATATTCGGAGCAGCAAACCTCACGACCTGATAATAGGGAAAGTTCCAAGGCATGACTCCAAGTAGCGGTCCTATTGGCTCGTACCTAACTTCTGCTTCGCCGTATTTTACCTGCAATTTTTGAGGAGCTAGAAACTTCTCTCCATTCTCTGCATAGTATTCAACAATTTTTGCAGAGAGCGCAAGCTCTCCCTTGCCCTCGCCAAAGCGTTTTCCCATTTCAAGCGAAACCAATCTTGCAAGATCGTCACGCTTTGATCGCATCTCTTGCGCAACGCGACGCAATAGCTCCGATCGTTTCGCATAGCTAGTCTTTCTCCAAGTCTGGTAGGCTTCGAAGGCTTGACCTATCAGCTGATCTACTTTTTCGTCACTAAATTCCTCAAAAGTTTTCAATACCTGATTATTGTAGGGATTCACTGATTGAATTGGCATAAATATCTCCTTGAAAGAAGCTTGGTGAGAAAGATAGCTTCATTTGATTTAAGGAATTCTTGGAATTTCAGGAATTTTCTAAAGCGACTCTAGGCTTTTCATTTCTTCGGGCGAAAGTACCAAGTCACCAGCCAAAGCATCTTCCTTCACATGACTTGTCTGAGAAGCTCTAGGAATCGGAAAATTGACAGAACTTCTAGACACGAGCCAAGCTAGAGCCAGTTGTGCGTGGGAAATTATCCTAACCGCGCAAATCTTGTCTATTGCATCATGAGAGCTTTTTGCTAATTTACCATGACTAAGGGGAACATAGGCGATCATCGCTATCTTTTCCTTCTCGCAATGTGGCAGAATCTCCCTTTCGACATCTCTATCAAACAAGTTGTAACTCATCTGCGTAGAAGAAATCTTGTATTTTTTCAAAGCTGATTCAGCTTCGAGCATCTGGCTGTAGGAAAAATTGCTCACTCCAATATTTCTAATCAGGCCTTCATCCACCAATTTTTCCATGGCCGTCATTGTCTCTGTAATTGGAACTCTTGAACTTGGAAAATGTATCTGGTAGAGATCAATATACGGCGTATCGAGTTTTTGAAGGCTGCGCCTGCACGATTTCTCTAGCTTATCAGGGCTCAAATGGTTTGACCAGACCTTCGTTGCAAGGAAGAGCTCGTCACGCTTTCTTCCTTTGATCGCTTCTCTAACTAATGTCTCGCTTTGATAGATTTCTGCGGTATCTATGAAATTGATTCCGCTATCTAGCCCTGCTTTTAGAGCATCAACTTTATCATTTTTCCCCCTTTGAACTTTGAAGATCATCGCAGAAGCAATCCAGAAACCATCGTAATATGTACCCATGCCTATCACGGAAGGCTTGAAATTTGTGTTACCGAATTGCCTGTACATCAATATGGGAAGTACCCCTAACGACAAAGAAGTGAAGTTTAGTCTTCATAAGCTATTGGCTGATAACAAGACGATATGGTCAACCTTAAGTCAGCTTGATTCTAGACTGAGAGAGCACCCGATATGACTATCGAGCGAGCATCAAGCTCATTGTGTGTAAATTCCCAGCACAAGGCTTGTATTGGAATAGACATCGGGTGCGCTTGCTCATGCCACATTTCGGAAAAAACACTGCGAAGAGAGAGGAAAAAGATGCTGACACTACAAGATAACTAG